>DEHT01000022.1 GCA_002352045.1 Chitinophagaceae bacterium UBA2793
TCGTAAGTATAGCTAATGGTTCCACCGCATTGGTCTTGTCTCACCGCCCTGATTTTTTTCTCACGTGCCACAAAAGTTGGGTTAAAATAAGTAGTTGCAACATTTAAAAAGCAGATAGGTAAATTAAATGAGTATTTAAATTAAACCCGGCAATTCCGATTCGTGAGAATCGTTTTTGAAATCATCCACACTGTCCTGCGTTTCAAAATATTGACTAAGTCTTATATTCAAATCAACTCAGCTAATCCTTGTTATTAATTGGCCTCAGCGTATAACCTTCCTTCCTTAGCAATTCTATCAATCCTTTTTTACCCACTAAATGGCCGGCACCCACCGCCATAAAAATGTTTTCTTTTTTAAGAATGTCTTTCAACTGTACTACCCAGTTTTCATTTCTTCTATCCAGCAAAAACTCCATTCCTTCCTGCAAGCCAAACTCCGGCTGGTTAAACATGGCTTCTATTTTATCAATCTTCTGTGTTTTATAAACTTGCAGCATGGTATCAAAATACAATCGGTATTGTTGTATGCTGTCAATAGTTCTTATCAAACTCTTTGCCTGCATTTCGTAAGGAATACTGTCGAAAACCGATGCCTGAAATTGAATGGTTTCAAAACCTTTTATTTCTTTTTTATCTTTTTTGGCAAGCTTCATTAACTCCTGCTCTACTCCGCTCATGGTTTTGCAGAGCATCATTTTAGGATACAAAAAAGCTTCCAGCATAGAAGGTTTCATTTTTTGAAATGTTTTTAAAGAAGTACGAAGCGAATCGGTAAAATATTTTTCCAATTTTAAAAACTCCGTTTCAGAAACTAAGTCTTTAAGTGTTTGCCCATCCTTCATATTCATAAACATCAATGCGCCCAGGGTATTGGCAGGATCGTCCAGGTCCATTTCAAAATATACATCATCAGAATTTTGTAAGGCAAGCAACAGGTTTTTACTAAACAGAATATCCTGCTTACACATCATGTGAAAAGTGCCAAAGAGATAACTGGGTTGTTGTAAGCCATTCCCCGATATTTCCCATAAAAGGCTGTTGTTGTCTTTATTAGTAGGTAAATTTATCTTGGGTTGACTTTGGCAGCATTGTTGGCTAAATAGTAAAACAATGGCTATAAATAATTTCATAGTGCTAATTGAATTACTAAAATAGGCCATTTAATTACAAATTTGTGCTATTATGATAGTTTTGACATCTTTTTAAAAAAATCATTTCATGTGAACGAAATACAAAACCGGGTGTACAGCAATATATGAAATGGATTTTAAACCTGTTCTTAGTAACAATTTCAAGCATGTGTGTGGCCCAAAGTATCGGTAATACAGCAAACAATACCGTTCAGATGGGTACAGCGCTTATAATAAACAAACCTGCCATCGCCAATAATAGTAATTACCGTTTAATAAACAACGAACCCGGCAATGCCAATGCATGGTTACAGCTTTATTTATGGCTTACCAAGACCAAAGAAGAACAAATTTTTTTGCAACAAACATTGCAATCTGCAAAACAATATATAGGGCAAAGCTGGCAGTTGTCTTTGATGCAGTTTATTGCTTCCGGTAAAAAAGACTTGAATGCAATACAATATGCCATTGATCATGCTGAAAACAAAGCATTGATTTATCCCTATGCAATTCATTATGCAATTATTAATAACAAGAAGGATTTGTTGAAAGAATATGCAATAGCGTTAAACAACCTCGCTCCCATTCCTGCTCTTTTGTACGAGTATCATTACAATGCATTAGTATCAGCAGCGCCCGATGCAAAAATTTATGGAAAAGGCTTAACTGATTTGGCACCCATGGCTATTTTACAGCAGGTTTACAATATAAGGCCTGATATTGAATTAAAATATTATGAAGGAGAAATAAGAAATAGTGCAAATACCTATATCTGCCTTTCTGCCGGAAAAGAAATCATAGAACGCTATCCGGATGCGGATTACAGCGGACTATTAATAAATCTATCATCGCAAAATAATATGGAAGCTGTAGAGAATAGTTTAAAATATTTTTCATTGCAAAAATTATTAACAGCTGTTACACTTACTGAGGAAGAGTCGGGTTTTTATAAAAACTATATCCCTTCATTTGTACTGATGTACAAATGGTCTAAAAACATGCAGCAATTGGATAAAGCAGAAAAGTGGAAAAACTATTTACAAAAAATAGGCACATTAACCGGCAGTACAAAAGCCATAGAAAAAGCGATAGAAGATTAGAATGGCTGCAAGCACAATATTATACCAGCAATACAGCGATGAAGAATTGATGCCGTTATTACAAAGCGGCCATCGAATGGCATTTGACGAGTTGTACAAAAGATACAGCCAGAAAATGTTCAGTTACTTTTTTCGTATGCTGTGGAAAGATAAAGAACTGGCTGAGGATTTTACGCAAGACCTTTTTGTGAAACTCATTAAAAATGCAGAGCTGTTTGTATCCGGAAGACAATTTTCTACCTGGATATATAGCATTGCACACAATATGTGTAAAAACGAATATAGAAAACAACATCTAAGAAAATTGCATGCAAACCAATTGTACAAAGAACCTGTATCTAATATGATTAGTCCCGATATAAAAAAATTCAAAGAAGCCGTACATCAATGCAGCAATGAATTATCGGAAGAAAAGAAAACGTTATATATACTTCGCTTCCAGGAAAACTTATCAGTTCCTGAAATAAGCAGTATCATGAATATTCCCCAAGGCACTATAAAATCGAGAATATTTTATTTGTTAAAAGACATGAAAGAAAAATTAAAAGATTTTGAAACCTTACCAATCTATCCATAATATGTTACACCCAGACGAAATAATTATCAGTAAGGAATGGCATCAATTGAATGATGCCGAAAAAGAATCGCTCAAAGAACTGGCGGATTCAGAAACTTCTTTCAATTTATTGAAGAAGATGCTGATGGTATCTTTCGAACAAAATGAGGATGTACCCATCATCAGTCAGAATATTTATAAAAATTTGGAGGCAGTATTACCTGCAAGGAGGATGAATCAAGCAAAGTATTGGTATGCTGCGGCAGCAGCGCTTGTTATTGTGTTAACCGCAAGCTTGTTTTTGGTTAAAAAAGATGCTAAAAATAATTATGTAAAAAACAATACTATGTCCTCTAAAACAGACAGCATCATCAAAAGAGTTGAGTTAGCTATACAGCAAAATGCGGATTCATCATCGTTCCAAAAAACTGTGGATACTTCTGCTGATAAATTACTGGTACAATCTTCCAATAAAAATAAACCATTGGCAAAACAGCAACCTGTATTCATTATTGCAGATACAACTTTATACAATGCTTATGCATTTCAAACAAAGGTTGGCTCAGCTCCTTCATTGCTAAATTTTATTACAGAGGCGGATTAATTTGCATAACTAAGTGTGCAAAGAGGAAACGAGTACATCCGTAATCAGCATTTGCCTTTTACTTCTTAATGCGCCTATTTAATACTTGAGTTATTAATGGTGGTGCCGAAAAAGTGATTAAAATATTTCCAATAAAACTTCTTACATTTCTCTATTTTACAGCTTTACATTTTATACCGATTTAATTTAAAAATTAATCTTTATTGCTAACGTAAAATGCCAATACAACAGCTATTTAGGTTAAATATTACAGATGTATAATCGGCATTGGTCCATTCTATACTATCAATATTTATTTCTCTTTGTGGATGATTTTCATTGAACCTTTTCCAAGCTAATGTGTACAGATATAAAAATGAATTATGAAAAAATTATTTGCACCAATTTTATTTGCAACTATTTCTTTTAACAGTCAGGCACAAATTGCCGGTAACGCCGTTGCATCCGGCAATATCAATTACAACAATCCTGGATATAATTCCAATCCCGTTGATCTGAGCATCAATTCTTACAGCAGTAATTATTCTTCCTTGCTTGAAGCCAACGTAATGATAAATGTAAAAGCTACTTCTTTTACTGCCATCTTTAGTCTTACACAGATTGGCGAAACCGTAGAATCTGCCGAATCTGCCATGAAGGCGAGAGTAGAATTATTTAAGGCTATGCTAAAACAAAGCAATCATGGAGCACAGTATGTATTTGCCGATCCTGTAAGCATGGTTCCAACCTATGAAATGGAACTGACAGAAAAAAAACTCAGCAAAACCTACAATGAGATACCTTCCGGCTTCGAAATAAAAAAGAATGTACATATTACCTTCGGCGAGCAGGATCAGATCAATGATATAGTTAGTGTAGCTGCTAAAGCAGAAGTTTACGATCTTGTAAAAGTGGATTACAATGTAGATAACAAAGATGCAATACTGCAACAGTTAAGAGGTGAAGCACTGGCTATTTTAATAGAAAAGAAAAAAGTTTTGGAGCAGGCAGGTATTTATACTCGTTTCACAAACGTGGGTGAAAAACATGGGTCTGCTTTTCCAATGGAACGATATGCACAATATGTGGCTTACAAAACTGGTACTGCACCCTATCAGTTGGCCAGTTATCAAAAAAACAAGCCCACTCCAACGGTGCAATACAACTATGCGGATAAACAAAAAACTATTTATTACGAAAAAGTTAGCGATAAACAGTTTGATAAAGTAATGAACCCCGTTGTTTATGAACCAATGGTACAGGTATATTTTTCTTTAAAAGGACAGTATGTAATTTATGATCCGGTAAAAGAAAAAGAAGACAAAGCCTATAACGACAAGATAAAAGAATTCCAGTTAAAAGAAATGGAACTCAATATCGATTTGAAAAGAAAACAATTGAATCTGCCTCCTGCAAAACCGGAGTCAGTTAGAACCACTACACCAAAGGTAAAAGTACAGATTGACTAACATAAACAGGCCTGTCAGAATTTTTCCGGCAGGCTTATTTTATTTTACCATACAAACTACCACCCTTCTCAAATAATTTATCAATCGCCTTTTCGGTAGCTGAATCTTTTTCAAGCACGGGAGCATGATGTGGCTTTTTGCGTGCATCTAATATTAATGGGCCTTTACAACCCCAATGTTTGTGATGCGTAAAACTATTTACTCCGTAAATATCATGGCTGGGGTTGCAACGGGTAAATGCAGCCCATAAAAAATTGTTCAATTTTTCGGCCATAAATGCTGCATCATCGGCCAATACTATCATAGCAATGCCGTCCAAATTTTTCGATTCCTTTAATTGTTCATTCAATATTTCCATTTCTTTGGCTGCATCATCGTAATTGGTAAAAGCATTTGACTTTAAAGCAATCACAGCAGGCATTACCAATTTTGCTTCTCCAAATTTTTTAAGCAATGTAAAGTCGGCAGGTATTTCAATAGCAAGCTTTCGCAATTGCTCGCCATAAGCAGCAAACACTACCTTGCTTCCACTGTTTAATCCCGTGCCGGAGTAATCCAATGTATCAATGGTACTGTTGGTATAAAAATGAATATCCCTGCCAAAGTCAATCCTTTCTAAAACAAATTGCAAGTATGTTTCTACATCATGCGTACTTAATTGATTGCTATCGTCGGCAGTAATAAATAAAAATTTAGCTAGGCTCAGTTGCCCCGTTCCAAAAATATGATTGGCAATGGTTAATAATTCGGCCGGTTGTTTGCTGGTAGTATAAGGTGTATAACGTTCGCTGCCGATGGCTAACAGTAATGGGTGAACGCCTGCAGCATCTACTGCATGTACTTCTTTTAATCCCGGTATTTCCTGCGGAATAGCAGCGCCTGTAATTTCATGAATCAGTTTTCCAAAACTGGTATCTTCCTGCGGTGGTCGCCCCACTACCGTAAACGGCCATATAGCATTGCGGCGAGCATATACTTTTTTCACCCACATCAAAGGGAACTCATGCGTTAAACTATAATAACCCAGGTGATCGCCAAAAGGCCCTTCGGGCTTGGTTTCGCCGGGATATACTTCGCCGGTAATTACAAAATCGGCATCGGTACTTATGGCAAACCCATCTTTATAAATATATCTAAAACGCCTTCCACCCAGTACGCCGGCAAATGTCATTTCGCTTATTCCTTCCGGCAATGGCATAACGGCTGCAACAGAATGTGCCGGCGGGCCTCCTACAAAAATGCTCACTTTAAGCGGTTGTCCTTTGGCGTTAGCTTTAGATTGATGAACACCAATGCCTCGATGAATTTGATAATGCAAACCAATTTCTTCATTCAATTTATAATCGTTTCCATTCAGTTGAATCCTGTACATACCCAGGTTGGCATTCATTATTCCGGGCTTATCCACATCTTCGGTATATACCTGTGGAAGTGTAACAAAGGCACCACCATCCATGGGCCAGTGTTGTATCATTGGCAAATCAGCAATATTAATTTGTTGATGAAGCACCGGCTTGTTCATAGGATTTTTTAGCGGAAAAGCTTTTAATGCAGCAAGCCCTGCATTAAAATTTTTGAAAGGTTGTTTCAAAGCCTTTATAGGATCGGCTTTTAGTTCAATTAACTTTTGTACCTGTTGTAAGGTATCGCTAAAAATAAATTTACTTCGTTTCAGTGTACCAAAAATATTGGAAGCTGCTCTAAACCTGCTTCCTTTCACATTTTCAAACAATAAGGCAGGGCCACCGGCTTCGTGTACACGAAGATGAATGGCCGCCATTTGCAAATGCGGATCTACCTCTTCTTTAATTCTTACCAACTGCCCGGTTCGCTCTAAAGCAAGCAGGCAATCTTCCATGGAACTGTAAGCCATTCTATTAATTTATGCAGCAAATATAAAACAGTGAATTTGTTTAGGAGCATCGACACTTGAATCCAATGCAACATTTGTATCCGGCCTTTTGTTGAAATGCCTCCGCAAGCTCCGGCATTTCCACTTCAGTCCGGGCTATGCTCCTCCGGCCTAAAGGTTGGGGCTATAAAGGCACTAGACGAATTAAAATTTCTACACAAAGCAATACTTTTCATCACAAATCGTTTCGGGGCTTTGCGTTCGGTCGGGAAATCGAAGCACAAAAGCTGGTTTTATTACTAATGTTTAATTGAAAAACAGCCGTTGAATTTTGCACTTCAGCCCGCCTGACGCAAAACCTTGTTAGCGGTAGTTTTTTATTATTTCGCCATATTTTTCGGTGTATGTTCGAAACATTTCTGCTCGTGTTCCCAAATGAAAAACCTCATTTCCATTAATCACTATTTTTTCAGGCGATTTTCCGTTGCAAAATTGTCCTGCTGAATTTAATGCTTTTTCAAGTATGTCAAAGTTTTGTTTTGCAATATCATTTGTTGGAAATTCATATACCCAAATTACAAAATCTGGATAAAAGTCTTTTGTCCCTTTTTCAGGTTTTTTACTTCTTGCAAAATATTCTCTAATTCCATTTCCGCTAATTAACTTCACACTATTTTCTTCACAGTTGTTATAAGAAAGTCCGCCTCGATTTTTTCGTTCTTCAAAGGTGAAATTTACCTTCTCTAATTTTGTTTTAAGATCATTTATAAGCTTTGTATTGTCAGCAGAATTTATAGTATAGATTGTGTCATACTTCGTGTTTTCATTTGGTATATCTCCCATTGATAACTTTTCATTGGTTATATCATTTGTGTTATTTTTGCTTTTCAAATTCTCTTTACAGGATGTAATGAGAAAAATAACTATTATATAATTAAAATATTTTTTCATTAGTCTTCTTTCATTTTTTTACGGTCGGTTTTTTAAAATTACCGCTAACATTTTGTTCCTGGTATCATATTTATTTTATTGTCTAAATTCAGAAGTACAACACGCTATATTTACTTATAGGGCTAAAGCCCGGCAACACTAACTTTTGCTTCAGTTACACCGACCTTAAAGTCGGGGCAAAAAATTTTTTTTTTAATGGCTTTAGCCAAATTCAACAATGAAGAAACCGGCTTACTGCACCTAACAAATCAATTACCCCAAAGGGGTTTAATTAAAATAGTCATCGGTGCAGCCAATGGAAAATAAACCGGTTTTGAAATTGAACCATGTAAGGGTTCAACAAAAAGTATAAAATTGTTTCCGGGCATTTCACTCACTGCTATTCAAACCTGGTTACCAACAAACCGGTTTTAACCCTCAGTACTTATGTTTACGGCTTTTGCAACCTATCTATTTTGCAACAATTTTTAATGCAACCAATGAATATATATTTACTTTTTAAAAGCGGGTTGCTTTATCAAATCTTCGTACAACAAATTAACCACTTCACTTAAAGGCTGAATAAACCCATTTTTATAAACCGGCCTGCATCCATTTGTTATAACAACTATTCCAAATTTTTCCTTTGGGTCAAAAAATAGCATACTGTACAATCCGTATGCCGAGCCCGTATGGCCTGTGAGCATTTTACCGGAAATAAGCTTTTGTGTTTTCTGTAAAGCCAGGCAATAACCTTCCTCCCCACCCCAAAAAGGCTGCTGCATTAATTGAGCCGATTTCTTTTTAATAATTCTCTTACCATTGTATTTTCCAAAATTCATGTGCATAGCCATGTATTTGGCAAGGTCAACTGCCGAAATTTTCATACCGCCGGTTGGCGAAAAAACAGGAGTACTGGATCCCATTATGTACTCTTCTATTTCTTTTGTTCGTGGATTATAAGCACCGGGTGAAGCAGTAAATTTATTGAAAGAGGTATCATTGTATTCATATAAGGTTACAAATTTTGATGCGTCTAATACACCCACCCTATATCCGCCATACAATTTCAACGGATCTAATATATGTGCTTTCACATAATTATCAAATCGTTCACCACTAATCCGTTCTATAATGGTACCCAGTATATTAAAATTAAGATTGCAATATTTATAATTTTCTCCCGGCGAATAATCGCTGTAGCATTTAGCCCAGTTAATATTTTTTTCAGGATTAATTGCATCCAACGTAAAATATCCTTCCGAGTCATTAATGCTCGAAGTATGCGACAATAACATTTTTAATGTAATTACTTTTTCCGGAAATTTTGGATTGCGTACCTTAAAGCCGATAAGATTACTTACATCATCTTGTAAACTCAATTTTTTTGTTTCCATCAGTTGCAGGATGGAGGTTGCCGAAAAAGATTTTGAAATAGAGGCAATTCGAAATATATCCGAATCATTAAGCGGAGTTTGAGTAGCTATATCTTTTAAACCAAAGGAATGGGTATAAATCATTTTCCCCTTTTTTACAACAGCAACCGACAAACCAACTACCTCAAACTTTTTAATTACACTATCAATTTTTGATTCTATGGTTGCAGACTGAGCAAAAAGGCCGGTTTGAATGCAGAGAATATTTATAACAATGGCAATTTTCTTCATATCTAAATATAAAACTTGAAATTTTATTTCTTTAAATTTTTATGGCGCATTTAAAATTGTAGCAGCACATTCTTCATGAGTACTTAAGGAACATTATCAATAAAATATCCCGAGTGGAAGCTAACCTGCCTGAAGGCAGACAGGTTAAGATAATCAGCGGTGCAACCGATGAACATGTAAAACAATGTTGGCTTTGAACCCTTTCGGGGTTCAATATCTATTTTCAACATTTCTACCAAATGCTTTCTTCCGGGGTCATTTAAACCATATCACCGTCAGAAAAAAACATCCATTACCATTTGAAGAAGATGATTAAAGCCCAATATTATATACACAATCACTACTATATCATACTTTGTAATTTTCTGTCATGTTCGATAATGCCCTATTATTGGGAGTTTCGAAAATTCTACTTTGTGAAACCATTGTAAATACTGAATTATTGTTCAATCAATCTGCCCAAAACCAGTACAGTAAAAGCATCAAAATGTTTTCCCCATTACGTTAATAATAATTTCTTAACATAATTAAATTGAGGGCTTATTTTGCTATAGAGTCTGGAAGAAAAGTAGGTTGGTTTTACTCCTCAAATTTTCATTTACATATTGTAAAAAGAAATAAACTCAGGTTTTCAAAAACTTTGAGAAGGGGTTACTTTCCGCTTTACTTCAGCAATATTTAATTAGTAGAAAAGAAAAAATGGTATGAGTAACAGTGAAGAAATTCTTTTAAAAGAAAACAAGGATCGTTTTGTAATCCTTCCTATTAATTATCCTAAAATTTGGGAGCAATATAAAAAGCACGAAGCCAGCTTTTGGACTGCAGAAGAAATAGACCTTAGTGCCGATTTAAAAGATTGGGAAAGCATGAATGATGGCGAACGTCATTTCATAAGTCATGTATTAGCATTTTTTGCAGCAAGTGATGGCATTGTTAATGAGAACCTGGCTGTAAACTTTATGAGCGAAGTACAATTGCCTGAGGCAAGGTGTTTTTATGGCTTCCAGATAATGATGGAAAATATTCACAGCGAAACCTACGCATTATTGATAGATACCTACATAAAAGACCCCAAAGAAAAAGACCGTTTGTTTCATGCAATAGACACTGTTCCTGCTGTAACAAAAAAAGCCGAATGGGCTTTGCGTTGGATTGAAAACGGAACCTTTGCAGAAAGGCTGGTGGCCTTTGCGGCAGTAGAAGGCATTTTCTTTAGTGGTAGTTTCTGCTCTATTTTCTGGTTGAAGAAAAGAGGTTTAATGCCCGGCCTCACTTTTAGCAACGAATTGATAAGCCGGGATGAAGGTATGCATTGTGAATTTGCCTGCCTACTGTATAGTATGTTGCAAAATAAATTATCGGAGGAAGTAGTGCATGGTATCATTAAAGATGCCGTAACCATCGAAAAAGAATTTATTACAGATGCATTGCCGGTTTCATTAATTGGCATGAACGCATCGCTTATGCAACAATACATTGAGTTTGTAGCCGATCGTTGGTTGGCAGAGTTGGGCTACAACAAAGTATATAATGCCAGCAACCCATTCGATTTTATGGAAATGATTTCGCTTCAGGGCAAAACAAACTTTTTTGAAAAGCGTGTGGGCGACTATCAAAAATCGGGTGTATTGGGCAGCAAAGAGTCTCAAAACTTTTCTTTGGAAGAAGATTTTTAAAACAAAACAATTAAAGCAAAGGCAATTTATTTTGAGAAGGTATTGCCTTTCATAAAAACTTATAACTCTACTTACTAACCACCAAACAACTATCTTACTATGTACGTAATTAAAAGAAACGGAAAACAAGAGTCCGTAAAGTTTGATAAAGTAACGGCAAGGCTTGAGAAATTGTCTTATAGCCTTAGTCCTATGGTGAACATTATAGATGTGGCAAAAAAAACCATCGAAGGTATTTATGCCGGCGTGCCCACCACAGAGCTCGACAACCTGGCGGCAGAAACTGCAGCGTCTTTAACCATTACACATCCCGATTACGCAATACTTGCATCAAGAATAGCGGTGAGTAATTTACATAAAAACACTACCAAGTCTTTCTCAAAAACCATGAGGGCTTTGTATGATTATATAGATCCGAAAACGGGCAAACACTTACCGCTTTTGGATGATGAAATTATTCAAATAATTGAAGACAATGCTGAGGTGTTGGATAGTACCATCATCTACGACCGGGATTTTGGTTTTGATTTTTTCGGTTTTAAAACCCTGGAAAAAGCTTACCTGCTAAAGTTAAACGGCAAAATAGCCGAACGCCCACAACACATGTATATGCGTGTGGCGGTAGGCATACATAAAACCGATATTGAAGCAGCCATTAAAACCTATCACTTAATGAGTGAGAGATGGTTTACCCATGCCACGCCTACCCTTTTTAATGCGGGTACTCCAAAACCGCAAATGAGTTCCTGCTTTTTGCTGACAATGAAAGACGATAGCATTGAAGGTATTTATGACACTTTAAAGCAAACAGCAAAAATTTCTCAAAGTGCCGGCGGTATTGGTTTATCTATTCATAACATTAGGGCTACTGGAAGTTATATTGGTGGAACCAATGGCACCAGCAATGGAATTATTCCAATGCTGCGTGTGTTTAACGATACTGCCCGTTATGTAGATCAGGGCGGCGGCAAACGCAAAGGTGCATTTGCTATTTATTTGGAACCCTGGCATGCTGATGTTTTTGAATTTTTAGATTTAAGAAAAAACCACGGTAAAGAAGAGTTGCGTGCAAGAGATTTGTTTTATGCACTTTGGATGAACGATTTGTTTATGCAGCGTGTAGAAGATAATACTACCTGGAGTTTGTTTTGCCCCAACGAAGCTCCCGGCTTAGCCGATTGCTTTGGTAAAGAGTTTGAAGAACTCTATACCCGTTACGAAGCGGAAGGCCGTGCAAGAAAAACCATCAAAGCACAAGACCTTTGGTTTGCCATTATTGATTCGCAAATTGAAACCGGTACACCATACATCTTACACAAAGATGCTGCCAACAGTAAGAGCAATCAGCAAAACCTGGGCACCATCAAAAGCAGTAATCTTTGTACCGAAATTATTGAATACACCAGCCCCGATGAAGTAGCGGTTTGTAATTTGGCTTCTCTGGCATTGCCAAAATTTGTAATCAACGGAACTTTCGATCATCAAAAATTATATGATGTTACTTATGAGGTAACTAAAAACCTCAACAAAATAATTGATAACAATTATTACCCGGTTGAAGAAGCTAAAAACAGCAACATGCGCCACAGGCCCATTGGTTTAGGCGTGCAGGGTCTGGCAGATGCATTCATTATGCTACGCCTTCCTTTTGAAAGCGACCTGGCAAAAATGCTGAATAAAAATATTTTTGAAACCATTTACTTTGCCGCCATGACGGCCAGTAAAGACCTTGCAAAAGAACAAGGCGCCTACCAAACCTACGAAGGCTCTCCGGTTTCTAAAGGTATTTTCCAGTACGATATGTGGAATGTAACTCCTACAGATCGCTGGGATTGGGCAACTTTAAAAGAAGAAGTAAAAAAATATGGTGTTCGTAATTCTTTATTAGTGGCTCCAATGCCTACTGCATCTACTTCACAAATTCTTGGCAACAACGAATGTTTTGAGCCTTATACCAGCAATATTTACACTCGTAGAGTTTTGAGCGGTGAGTTTATTATTGTAAACAAACATTTGTTGAAAGACTTAGTAAACCTTGGCCTGTGGAACAACAATATGAAGAATAAAATTATTGCGGCCAATGGTTCTATTCAAAATATTGATGAAATACCTGCCGATATCAAAGAACTCTACAAAACCGTTTGGGAAATTAAGCAACGCAACCTGATAGATATGGCCGCCGACCGTGGTGCCTATATTTGCCAATCGCAATCGTTGAATTTATTTGTTGAAAGTCCATCGGCATCCAAGCTAACTTCCATGCATTTTTATGGCTGGAAAAAAGGATTGAAAACAGGCATGTATTATTTGCGTACACAAGCCGCTACACAAGCTGTGCAGTTTACGGTAGAAAAACAAGCAGCTATTGATATTACTCCGGTAAACCCCGGTACAGATGCAGCTAATGCACAAACGGGTTCCGATGTGGAAGCAACCCAGGCCGATGGCCCGGTATGTACCATGCAGGATGGATGTATAACATGCGGTTCGTAAAAAATCACTTCAAATAAATATTCTTATAGCCTCGTAATTGCGGGGCTATTTTTTTGTGCAGGCTGTCTTCTTATTAAGCTGGTCGACCTTATAAAAGGTCGACCAGCTTTCATTGTCCATTTGTACAATTAACATAGTATTAAAATAAACTGCTAAAAGCTATCTTTGCGCCAATGGAATTAAGCAACAGAAAGGCATACCACGAATATTTTTTTGAGCAAAAATATATTGCAGGCATTGTGCTGCAAGGCACCGAAATTAAATCATTAAGAACCGGCAAAGCCAGCTTTAACGACAGCTACTGCTATTTTCATAAAAGCGAATTGTATATAAAAAGTTTACACATCTCCGAATATGCTTTTGGTACTTATACCAACCACGAGCCTATGCAGGAGCGAAAACTTTTACTCAACAGAAAAGAATTGAAAAAGTTAGAAGCAAAAATTAAAGAAAAGGGCTACAGTATTATTCCGCTCAAAATATTCATCAACGAAAAGGGCCTTGCTAAATTAGAAATTGGACTGGGGAAGGGTAAAAAGAATTACGATAAAAGAGAAACCATTAAGCAAAGAGAAAACGACCGGGACATAAAAAGAAAGTATGGTATTTAGTTATACACAGCAGAGTATCGCTTAAAGCGATAGAATATGGCTTCGAAACTGGAAGTTTCGAAGAGCGACGAGAATTACGATAAAAGAGAAAACGATCGGGACATAAAAAGAAAGTATGGTATTTAGTTGTACACAGCAGAGTATCGCTTAAAGCGATAGAATATGGCTTCGAAACTGGAAGTTTCGAAGAGCTTCGGGTTTCGAAGAGCGTCGATAAAAGAGAAACCATTAAACAAAGGGAAAACGACCGGGATATAAAAAGAAAGTATGGTATTTAGCCATATACAGCAGGTTATCGCTTAAAGCGATAGAATATAACTTCGAAACTGGAAGTTTCGAAGAGCTTCGGAGCTTCGGGAGCTTCGGAGCGACGATAAAAGAGAAACCATTAAACAAAGGGAAAACGATCGGGACATAAAAAGAAAGTATGCAGCGTAACCATACTGCATTTTTAAAAAAGTTTTTACAATCAGTTTAATTACTTGCTACTGCCAGCCCTGTATATTGTTTTCCAATTCTTTCTAAAATATAACCGCTAATCCAGCCTACATAGGCCTGGCGGGGAAATAATAATTTTTTAGAAGGGTTGATAGTATTGATTTGTTCAATCAATTCATCTAACCAAATGGAACCTGCCAGCAATGCTTTTTGATCGTAGGTTTTTATTACCCGTTTAATATTGGCAATGGTTGCATTGGCATCATCGGCATTCATACTTTTACTAAGGTCAGGTTTAATGAGACTATTAAAATTATTATAAACTTTATCTCTAAAAAGACTAATATCTTTCCCGGATAACTCAACAAAATTTTCATTTATTTTTTCGGGATGTATTAAGGAAGCTACCGCCCACACTATGCCACCGGACAAATACATGAGGTCTCTTTGCTTAAAATCTTTTTTATTTAAAAACTCATAAACCATTACCCTGCCTAAGCTATCGTTGATAATTTTTTCTGCTGCGGTTAAAAATGCATCTACACTTATATCCTGCTGATTTTCTACTAAGCGTTGAAACGATTTTGTACCCAATGGAAAAGTAACCGGCACAAATACATTTTGTGCATTAAAATATCCACCCTTTGTATTGCCACTGCCAATATCTAACTGGTTAGCCGTAAGCCTGTTTTTTTGAGGTACAATCCCTTTAAAGCTTAACTCCGATTCCTGGGCAGCCGTTACATAATTGATTTTAATTTTTGCATCCAATTCTTTTGGACGCACCACATTGGCAAAATATTCTACTTTATTGTATTTATCAAGGTCTTGCTTTAACCCACTGCTAATTACAATATAGGTACGTGCCGATGGTATTTGATAGCGACTCTTTGCCATATCGTAAAATATTTTGATAGCATCATGAGTTTCTTTTTCTGTTTGATAAGAAAGCATGGCTGCATCGGTATTGATGGATGTGTCTTTAACCAATATATACTCATTGTCGCCGGTTCGGTTAATCTTAAGTTCAATCACACTTAATTTAATTCCTTTACCACCTACTTCAATGCCGGCATACAAATCGCCAATCCCTTTGGTACTTTTTATTAATGTTTCCACCACATCGGCAATTACGTTAAGCCCCTGCGAACGATACATTTTTGCAGCTTTTTCGTAGTATTCAATTGCTAGTTTGTTTTGATTGGTTTTGCTGTATAGATTTCCCAGGCCTTCGTGTGCCTGTGCAAGATTGTATGGTTCGTTGCCTGCTTTAGCCTGTTGTAAACTTTTTTTAAAATATTCTTCAGCAGCATCGTATTGCTGTGCTTCCAATAAAGAAGTGGCTGTTTTCAACAAACGGCTTGTAGGCATTTTAGTTTGAGCAAATGCACAATGAATAATTAGTATGGCAATAAACAGCCCAACAATTTTTTTAATCAACATCTCAATCTTTTTAATGTGAAACGATTCTGTTTGTAGTAAATGCTTTTGTTACATTTTTCTTCAATGTGAACCGGAACAAATATAAAAATTTAGCACTCCGTCAAAGGCAATATTTCATCTCAATTGTAAACAGCTTTTCAACAATTATTTACAAGGTTCGCCGCTTTTTTGATAAAAGGTAGAAATCGCTGCATGATAAAGGAATAAAGTTTCTCACCCCTTGTGAAAAAGTTTAACATCATTTATATTTATTTAAACCCGAAATTGAGTCCATTGAAAGAGAATAAAGAAATAAAAGCTTTACTGCACCTGATTGACGATCCGGATGAAGACGTATATAAAACCGTGAGCGAAAAATTAGTTTCATTTGGAAAAGAAATTATCCCAAACCTTGAACATTTATGGGAAAACATCCACAACGAAGATTTGCAGGAGCGTATTGAGCTACTCATTCACCGGGTTCATTTTAGAGATTTAACACAGGAGTTTAGCCAATGGGCACAATACCCAACGGATTTAATAGAAGGAGCTATCATTGTGGCCAAATACAATTATCCCGATATGCAGGCCGATACTGTGCGCCAGGAAATTGAAAAAATTCGACGCAATACCTGGCTCGAATTGAACAACTACCTTACACCTATTGAAAAAATTAACGTAGTCAACAGTATTTTTTATAATTACTACAAGCATAAAGGCGTTGAAATTAGTTACGACAAGCCCGAAGATTTTCTTATCAACAAAACCCTCGAAAGCCGCAAAGGCAATGCAATCAGCAATGGCATCATTTACTTAGGTCTTTGCCATTTATTGGATATTCCTTTGAGAGCTGTAAATATTCCCAGGCAATTTATTTTGGGATATATGCAACACGACTATGAAACGGTGGTTCCTTCGGTAAATCCTGCCGACAATATCGTTTTTTTTGTTGACCCTTTAAACGGACAATTGTATTCACATAAAGACATTGAAAACTATTTCAAACGACTATCTGTGCCTCCGGTTGCCTCTTACTACCGGCCATTAAACAATAAAAAAGTAATTCAATTTTTGTTGGATGAATTGGCCAAATGTTTTGATAACGACCGAAACTATTATAAAATGGATGAACTGCTTTCCCTATCCTCCTTACTCGACCAATGATTTATCATGTAACCACCCAGCAGCTTTGGGATGATGCACAGCAACAAGGCTTTTACGCTCATCCATCTTTACAAAAAGAAGGCTTTATACATAACTGCTCCATGGAGCAATTACCCGGAGTGCTAGAAAGGTATTACAATGAAGTGCAAGGGTTAATATTGATTCATATCAATGAGGAAAAATTGCAAGCAGTTTTAAAGTATGAATTAGCGCCTTCGGTGAATGAAATGTTTCCTCATATTTTTGGTGTTATTAATTTAGAGGCAATTGTTCAAACAGAAGCCTTATGATTGACTGGAACCATTTTGAAAAAATTGATATGAGGGTAGGTACTATCCTGGAAGCAAAGGTTTTTGATGAAGCAAAAAAGCCGGCCTATCAACTCAAAATTGACTTTGGTGAATTAGGCCTTAAAAATTCTTCTGCACAAATTACAGCCTTGTATCGGCCTGATGAGTTAGTTGGAAAACAAATTATAGCCGTAGTAAATTTTCCTCCAAAGCAAATAGCCAATTTTTTTAGTGAATGTTTGGTATTGGGTATTTATAATTCCAATAATGAGGTGGTTATACTTCAACCTAATATGCCTGTGGCAAATGGCTGTAAAATTGGCTAAACTCTACATTGACACTTAATTTTATTTAAGTGGATTACAATAAATCGACATTAATCTTATCTTAGATGTCAATGAAAGAAACCGTTTTTTATAACAGCCCGGTTGGATATTTAAAACTCACAGCAGAACAAGATGCACTTACAGAAGTGTTGTTTGTAAAAAAAGATGACGAAGAAAAAATATTAGAAAACAAAGCTCCATCATCATCAATACTTCAACAAACCATTCAACAATTAAACGATTATTTTTCAGGAAAAAATATTTCATTCAATCTACCCATTCAACAAAACGGTACAGCATTTCAACAAAAAGTTTGGAAGGCTTTACAAAATATTAAATCGGGCACTACCATTAGTTACCTGGAATTAAGCAAACAATTGGGAGATGTAAAAGCCATTCGTGCAGTAGGAACGGCCAATGGAAAAAACAATATCGCTATTATTGTTCCCTGCCATAGAGTTATCGGCAGTAATGGAAACCTGGTTGGCTATGCCGGTGAATTATGGAGAAAAAAATGGCTGCTGGAGCATGAGGCTAAATATTGCAATGGTGTGCAATCCCTGTTTGAATAATTTTAAACTCATACAATAACACAGCATCTACACTATTTTGAAATTATTTTTTATGATAAAAAAGTTTGTAATTTTTATTTGTTGGAGCATGGTTTTCATTTCTTGTGCCGGTAAAAAGTCTGCTCCATCCAAAGCATCAACCATCAACGGAAATGATAGCGGTTCGTTGTATTCCAAATATCAATTAGATAAAATAAAACTGCCCAAGGGGTTTTCAATATCGGTATATGCCGAAGTGCCCAATGCAAGAAGCATGGCATATTCTCCTTCGGGTGTTTTATATGTAGGCAATCGGGCCGGCGATAAAGTATATGCCGTTACAGACAATAATAAGGATGGCAAAGCTGATAATGTGTATGTGCTTGCCAAAGGTTTGAATATGCCCAATGGTGTGGCTTTTAAAAATGGAGATTTATATATTGCCACAGTTTCCGAAATATTAAAATTGACCAATATTGAAAGTAGGCTTGCCAATCCACCGGCACCCGAAATAGTGTATAATAAATTCCCCAAAGACGAACATCATGGTTGGAAGTTTATAGCTTTTGGCCCCGATGAAAAACTGTATGTGCCGGTAGGCGCTCCCTGTAATATTTGCGAAAAGAAAAATCCAGTTTACTCAAGCATTACCCGTATGAATGAGGACGGCACAGCAATGGAAGTATTTGCCCATGGCATTCGCAATACGGTAGGCTTTACCTGGCACCCGGTTACAAAACATTTATGGTTTACCGATAATGGCAGAGATATGATGGGTGATGATTTACCCGCAGATGAATTAAACACAGCCCCAAACACAAATATGCATTTTGGCTTTCCTTATTGCCACCAGGGAAATACACTCGACCCCGAATTTGGGAAAGGCAAAAAATGCGAAGACTATTCAGCACCCGTTCAATTGTTGGGTGCACATGTTGCAGCCTTGGGCATTCGTTTTTATACCGGTAATATGTTCCCTTCCCAATATGTTAACCAGGCATTTATTGCTGAGCATGGAAGCTGGAACCGAAGCTCACCGGTTGGGTATAAGGTTTCAATGGTTACATTGGATAGCAATGGAAAAGCATTGAGCAAAACAGATTTTGCAAACGGCTGGCTACAACCCAACGGCATTGTAATTGGCCGCCCGGTTGACATTCAATTTTTACCCAACGGAGCAATGCTGGTAAGTGATGATTATAGTGGGGCTATTTATAAAATTGAATATTCAAAATAAGAAAAGAAAAATGTTTTATTTATCTACATTTATAGATTTTCAAAGGCAATTTCCATTTTACTTTAAAAGAAAAATTATCACAGAACAACAAAATTTAAATGAATGAAAAGACAAAAAATCTTGCTTAAAATATTGTTTGCCTCATTTTTATTTTCATCCTGCAATTTTAGTAAGGGAGTGAAAAAAGATTTAAGCACCGGGCTTTCGGCATCTTATAACGGATTGAGTATAGAAGATATTTATTTAAGTTCAAACGGTACTAAAATTGCCGAAAACAAAATTACCCTTGGTGAAAAGGTGGAGATTATAGTAACCGGAGTAAGTAACTATGTGGTAAAAGATGAAAGAGTTTATCCGGCTTGCAGCATTGTATTAAAAGATAAAACAGGAAAAGAATTATTAAACTTAGCCGATGCATTATCCGACAGAAAAAATGGTTTTGCCAAAAATGAAGCTTCCACTTTAACGGCCAGCATCAACACCGGTGAACCCATGATTGCAGGCGACACTTACCATTTTAGCGCAACCTTTTTCGACAAACTAAAACCCGAAAATGTAATCAATGCAGAAGTAAATATTGTGGCTAAATATAGCTTAGCCACTCTAAAAACAGCGGGCTGCACTTATTGCAGCCCGCTGTTGTTTATAGTGGCTAAGTTATTCAATAATTATTGATTCTGAAGTTACCTGTTCCCCTGCTTTATTAAATACTGTTAACTGATAATTTCCTGCTGCAATTGTTACCGGTAAATCAATAGTTTTTACCATGGCAGCACCACTAACAGCAACCGATGACCGATGCAGCACCTGGCCTAAAGTATTACTTAACTGCAACCGATACTCACCCACAGGCTGGTTGGCAAAGCGAACATTCATTTGTTTATCCTTAACAGGATTGGGCTGAACGGCAATAAAACTGCCCTGCTTCTCGGGAGCCACTTTTACAATGGCACTGTAAGTAATTTCTCCGGCCAGGCCAATGGCTTTAATGCGATAAAAATTATCGGCTGCCAATGGGCTCAAATCTGTTTTAGTGTATAGTCTGCTGTTAGAAGCATCCTGGCTGAGGATTCCTGTAAAGTTGATACCATCTGCACTGCGCTGCACCTGGTAGCTTGCAATATTTATTTCGTTGGTCACCTGCCAATTTACTTTGATACTTCTATCTGCTTGTCGTTGGGCGCTAATACTTACAAAGTTTACAGGCAATGGGCCACCCGGTGCTCTAAATACCAACATAAATCTATCTGCCGCTTTGCTTGCGGAATTTGCAGTAGCTTCAAAGTTATAATAGGTACTATCGCTTAAACTAATGGGGGTTCTTGTATTTAAAAATTTATCTACCAGCTCTGCAATTAATCCGGTGGCATTCAAATTGCGGGGTTCAAAGCTTAAAGTGTATGCCTGTGTTCTTAAACCACTCAGGTTATAAAAAATAGTATCGGTTTCTATAATCGGCTTTCTTCCTTCTACTATTAATTGACGGCCATTGCTTAAAATACCCAGGTTCTCAGCGCTGTTCATCATTTTTGAA
This sequence comes from Chitinophagaceae bacterium UBA2793, assembly GCA_002352045.1. Lineage (GTDB taxonomy): Bacteria > Bacteroidota > Bacteroidia > Chitinophagales > Chitinophagaceae > Ferruginibacter. The sequence goes on from DEHT01000022.1 coordinate 21,032, forward strand.
GCATCTTCCGATCCAATGGAATTGCTATATGCTGCATCATATACAACCCTGTTACCATCGGCAATGTATTGATTGGTTCCATGCAACATAGTACTCATCATTACTAAGTCTTCCACTCCTCTTGTTACTAATCGGCTACCGGTTAGTTTATCGTTTTCATCAAAACCTATGGTTACATTGCCGGCACCGGCATCGGATTCTATCATAAACGCCTGGCCACTTTGAATTTCGGTGAATGTTCCACCGGGATAAATAACATTTCCACTTGTTGGAATAGTGGGTGTAGGCACCCAGCCGTTTGAACTACTCATTACTCTATATTGTCCTACGCCATAATTGCCAATTAACTCTGGATCCCACAAATAATACGCTGGCTTTACTCTATTAACCACCGAAGTGTTTAGCANNAGCAGGTTCTACACCTGAGCCTGTATAACCCATATAAATAGGCCCATTGCTTCTTAATGTGGTATTAAGGCCGGTAGTATTGGGCCCATAACTTCTATCACCCCGGGCAAAAATAAAATAACCGGATGTGCGGTTTACATTATTGCCTGTTTGAGTATTCACAACAGGCTCAAAAGCATTGGTGCCACTGTTCCACCATTTGAGCGAATAGCCAATAGAAGAATTATCAAAACCTGTAGAAGGTGGCGGCCCGGTTACCTGCGTACCAAAACCGTTGCTGGTTAAAGGGGAGCCATTTTCCTGCCATGATTGAAATACAGACTGGCTGCCGCTTACAGGCGCAGTCAGCAGGTTCCAGTTTCCGGTATATTCCACATATCTTTCTACGGTAACATTACCGGTTACCCTGTTATTGGTATTGGCTCCATTGTTGGTAAGGTCTGCAACAGAAGCGGTTCCGGAGGCGGTGGATTTGAGGGTAAGGAAACCGGCAGTATTAAATGTTTTAGCATTTACATTTCCAAAACCTAAATTATTGTAAAGGTTTAATGTTCCTGCAAGGGCAACCTGCGGCACTGTACCAAAACTATTGGCAATGGTAAGATTGCGTAAATCGTTGTTTACAAAAATATTTGCAGGAATGGTTTGAGCCGTACTACCCTGCATTCTTAATGTGCCGGCTAAGCCATTAATAAAGCCGCTGGTTTTGGTAATGGTATTTCCAATGCTTAAAATATTGGTTTGAATATTAAGTGTACCTGTTTGCAGTTGCAAATCATTTGTTACGGTTAAATTTGAATTGAGGGTAACGCCTGCCGGATTACTTACATCTGCATAATAACAATTGGTACTAACCGGAATTTCGAAACCCGAACTAATATTTGACAAAGCACTTCCAAACAGTAAATATAAATTGGGTGTACCATTTAGTGCAGGATACACATCGAAGCTTCCTGCATTCACTGTGGCAACTCCACCCCGCTGTATGGTTCCACTGGTAGAGGTTCCAATGGTTAATAAATTTGAATTGACAAGCTGCCCTTCAAAAAGATTTATTCTTTGTGAAAAAATATTTGAGCCTAAGGAAACATTCGCAGGATTATAAACCGAAACACCCCATCCTAAAAAGGGATTTGCAGATGTGCCCATAATACCTGTACCCGAATAGGTTTGTAAGTTGGTACCGTAAAACCCAAATTCACTATCGGGATAAGTGCCAACAATGGTACCGTTGTTAGTAATTGAATTGCCAAAAATAAACGCACCATAGCCTAAGCCAAAAACTGGGTCATCACATCTTAAAGAAGAACCGGTATTTACCAATAAATCGCCGTAAACCAATAAATTATCCCAAAGCCATACTTCTTTTGTGTTTGTGGAGTTATTAATAGTTAGTGCAGGACAAACCCCATTCATAAAAAAAACAGACCCTGCTAAACTCATTGCATCTCCAATTTGAACGGTACCGCCTGTAATGTTGGATGTAGTTGGAATATTTGTATAGTCCGTTAGAACACCATTTTGACGAATTGTAATAGAACCGCCAGACATTGTAAATACATCACCTAAAAAATCAAAACAAGAAAAAAAGGAATTATTACCAACCGCAGCCAATAAAACTGTGCCACCTGTTTGTGTATAGGTGGCTGCAGCACCATAAGCCCATATTCCATTTGAAGCAATTAAACTTCCACCGTTTATTTCTAAATTTTCAAATTCCATGGTATGAGAGGCATTTGTGCCAACATTAAATATGCCCTGATCAATACGTAATAAACCGTCAACCGTTGGTGAGCCGGCTCTTCCTGTTACAGTAACATTTGGGTTATCTAACCAAAAGCCACCGGCTGTTGGAATTGTATATGCTGCAGCAGAAAAGAAGGTATTGGTTAAAGTAAAAGTACCTCCCACTCTTAAAACTCCACTAGTAATGGTTAGAAAAGCTGGATCAGATGTAAACACAGTAGGATTAATTATAATAATATTATTGCCCGATGCTCCTGTGTTGTTAATTAATATTGATTCAAAATTATTTGAAGTGCCTGTTCCTGATAGAAATTGATTGGAAATGCCATTAAATCTTAGCTCGCAATATCTATTATTAGATACTCTCAAATTTAATATTCCATTGTTTGTAATATTCCCGGAAACATTTAAAATATGGGCAGCATTAAATGCACCAACTGCAAATACACCAGTGGCGTTTATTAAAACATTACCTGTTATATTTACTAATCTACTGACATTATTATTTCCAACTATAATTGCTCCGTTTACTGTTAAACTTAAAATGTTATTTGTTGTGATATCTATTGTTACTGTATGCCCGGCCGCAATTACTACATCATCTCCATTTGCCGGTACTCCTACCGGAGTCCAAGTGGCTCCTGCGTTCCAGTTACCTGTTCCGGTAGAGGTTTTTAATACAGCAA
>DEHT01000086.1:0-10977 GCA_002352045.1 Chitinophagaceae bacterium UBA2793
TGCCGCAGGCTGATTTGAATTGCCACAGGCTTTAGCCTGTGGATAATAAACAATAATAAATATTGGGCTTTAGCCCAACAAAAGAAACAACAATGCCATTTGCAAAAGTAAATATCCATTTTGTCTGGAGCACCAAAAACAGAGCTCCTTATTTAAAGACTAAAGAAATAAGAGATGCTACATGGAAACACATCAAAGAAAATGCAACAGCTAAAGGTATATTCATTGATTTTGTAAATGGCTACATGGAACACTGTCATTGCCTGGTTTCATTAGGCACAGAGCAAACTATCAGTAAAGTAATGCAATTGATAAAAGGAGAAGCTGCATATTGGTTCAACAAGCAGAATTTCATAAATGAGAAATTAGAATGGCAGGACGAATATTTTGCAGTATCTGTTTCAGAGTCTCAGTTGAATATAGTGAGAGAGTATATCAAAAACCAGGAAGCACACCACAATAAGAAATCATTTCAGCAGGAATATGATGAATTCATTAAAAAATATGGGTTTCAAAAATTTAAAGATTAATAAGAATATTAAAGCCTCCAGCTAAAGCTGGAGGGAATTCATGTATTGCCACAGGCTTTAGCCTGTGGATAAAAAACAATAATAACTATTGGGCTTTAGCCCAGGATATAAATAGAATATGAATCAAGATCTTCAAAAAATAAATGACATTATCCAGCAGTCGCAACACCTGAGTGATGAGGAAAAGTCTGTATTATTAAAGTCTGCAAAAGATGCAGACAAAGCATTGGAAATTGCCAATTTTAAACTCGACCGCACCGAAAAAGTAAAACGAACCACGGCTATTCTTTTAGAAGAAACCATCCAGGAGCTGGAACTAAAAAGAAAAGCCATTGAAGAGTCAAATGAGGCTTTAAAAAAATCATTGGAAGAATTAAAATCGGCACAACAACAACTCATCCAATCCGAAAAAATGGCTTCTCTCGGTGAGCTCACTGCCGGCATTGCCCACGAAATACAAAACCCGTTAAACTTTGTCAATAATTTTTCGGATGTAAGCAAGGAACTACTGGATGAAATGAAAGAAGAATTAAACAAAGGAGATACCGATGAAGCAAAAGCCATTGCTGATGATGTAATTCAAAATTTGGAGAAAATATTGCATCACGGCAAACGGGCAGGCGATATTGTAAAAGGTATGCTGCAGCACAGTCGAACCAGTAGCGGACAAAAAGAATTAACTAATATTAATGCGTTGGCAGATGAATATTTGCGATTAGCCTATCATGGCCTTAGGGCAAAGGATAAAACATTTAATGCAGCCACTAAAACCGACTATGATGAAAACATCGGCTTAATAAAAATTATTCCCCAGGATATTGGCCGAGTTATTCTCAATCTTATCAGTAATGCGTTTTATGCGGTGAATGAAAAAAAGAAGCAACAACCCGAAGAATATGAACCTGTTGTTTCAATAAGTACAAAAAGATTAAATAACAACGTAGAGATTGCGATAAAAGATAACGGAACGGGTATTCCAAAAATTGTAGTGGACAAAATTTTTCAACCATTCTTTACCACCAAGCCTACTGGCAGCGGAACAGGGCTGGGATTAAGTTTGAGTTATGATATTGTAAAAGCACATGGTGGATTAATAAAGGTTAATACAAAAGAAAATGAGGGAACAGAATTTAAAATTGTATTAGCTTTTTAAAAACAAGAAGATGAAAGATACGATTATCAGGATGAGGCTATTGTTCATTGCACTATTTTTTATTAGTGCATACAATACAGATTTATATGCCCAGCCATCACCCTTTGATCAAAAATTTGTAGATAGTATTTCTCCTATATTATCCCACCTGAAAGACGATTCAATAAAAGTGAAACACCTGGTGAAATTGGCGTCAATGTATATTAATCAAGATCCGGAACTGACCTTAAAGTATGCCAAAGAAGGAGTTATTATTTCTAAAAAAATCAACTATCCTAATGGGATAATTGGCAGCCTTGGACAATCTGCTTTTTTTTACGCTATCACGGGCGAATGGGCTAAAGCTGCCAGAGATGTTAATGAAGCGATTCCAATTTGTGAAAAATACAACCCCCGGGCTTTGATATATATGTATAATATTCTCTTCATTAGTTCTACAACAAAAGGGGATACTACTTTAGCAATGAATTATGTTCAAAAGGCATATCGCAATCCCTTATTTAATACCATGGAAGAAATTGCAAAATGGCCTACATATATGCAGTTGGGGATAGCTTATGTAAGTTCCAATAATTTAGATTCTGCAGAATATTTTGCTAATATCAATTACAAGTTAACTATGAAGTATGGCAAGCTGAGTCCTGACCTTGCTAATAACACTTTTCAAATATTGGGTGATATTGCTCTAAAGAAAGCAAAATATGAGGAAGCATTAAAGAACTACCGCCTGGCGGGAAGTAAGGGAGGAATGGCTGCTGTTTACATTCACCTTAACCAACAGGACTCCGTAATATTTTATGCTTTTCAGGGACTTGAAGAAGCGGAAAGAATAAAAAATCCAAGATCTATTCAAATGTTTTCTACAATATTAGCTACAGCCTATGAAACTTCTGATCCTGGGAAATCCAATATATACCTGCAAAAATACATTAAGGCCACTGAAGCAATATATAACTACAATAAACTAAAACAACTTGAAGAGTTAAGCCTGGCACGGCAACAGGAAGAATTTGAGATACAGAAAAAAACTATCAATACCAGAAATCGCTATTTGTTTTTGGTTTTTTCTGCTGTTATTTTGTCTCTCATAATTCTATTGACATTTCTTTGGAGAAACAATAAATTCAGGCAACGGGTAAATAAACAGCTTGAAGATTCATTTGCGAAACTAAAATCTACTCAATCCCAACTCCTCCAATCCGAAAAAATGGCTTCATTGGGAGAACTCACCGCCGGCATTGCCCATGAAATACAAAACCCGTTGAATTTTGTAAATAATTTCAGTGAAGTAAGCACAGAGTTAGTTGATGAGATGAATGAAGAAATTGAAAAAGGAAATTTGGAAGATGCCAGAGAAATAGCCAATGACCTTAAACAAAATTTAGAAAAAATAACTCATCACGGCAAACGAGCCGGCGAAATTGTAAAAGGCATGTTGCAGCACAGCCGCAAAAGCGAAGGCAAAAAAGAACCTACTGATATTAATGCCTTGTGTGATGAATATTTACGATTGGCATATCATGGATTGAGAGCAAAGGATAAATCCTTTAATGCAGAAATGAAAACCGGGTTTGATGAAACTATCGGTAACATAAATGTAGTACCACAGGATATTGGCAGAGTAATTTTAAATTTAATTACCAATGCTTTTTATGCAGTGAATGAAAAGAAGAAGACTGCTGATGAAATATATAATCCACTTGTTTCACTTCATACAAAAAAATTAGGTAATAAAATTGAGATATGCGTAAGCGATAACGGCAATGGAATTCCAGAGGCCATCAAAGACAAAATATTTCAACCATTCTTCACCACCAAACCCACCGGAAGCGGAACTGGATTGGGGTTGAGTTTGAGTTATGATATTGTAAAGGCGCATGGTGGGGATTTGGAGGTGGAAACAAAAGAAGGTGAAGGAACAGCGTTTATTATTCAATTACCTTTTAAATAAGAGGAATGAAACTAACCAAACAAATTAAAGCCGAATTAGCAACAGCCTACAAATGTGCTTTGGAAGTAAGTATCACCAATATGAATGCTCCGCTTCGGTATATCAATAAATATATTGCTGAAAACGTTAGTGGCTACGGCACAGCGGCCGATGAAAAGATACAATCAAGAGAAGAGTACCGAAATATGGCAATAGCGGCCCGCAAGCAATCAAAAGGTATGTTGTTTAAGGCTAAAATTACTACTCCCTACCGGCCAAAATTTATTGATAATACTACAGCACAATTCCGTGATGAGATAATAGTTCAGGTTGGCGACAAAAAAAATATAAACACCCTTCATTTAAGATTTAGCACACTGTTTAAATACCAGTTTGGAACCTGGCAAATGACAATGTTTCATGGCTCCATGCCGGATGCAGGCAGCAGTATAGATGATACATTTCATGTAGGTGAAGCAGAAAAAAAATTGAAAGAGTTAGAGCAGGTAGTGGCACAGCGTACAGCAGCCCTGCAAACGAAAACCCGGGAGCTGGAAATCGAATCTTCTCTGGAAAGAGTAAGAACTGTAACGATGGGTATGAATACATCAGGCGACATTTTGAATATCTGCAAAGTTTTTTTTACAGAATTAAAAACACTCGGTTTTAAGGATTTGCGAAATGCCCTCATCAACTTCTGGGATGATGAAAACGGAGTATTACACGATTATGATTATTCTGATTTTTCCGGTGGAAACTTTGCCAAACTTGCTTACAGCAGCCATCCTGCATTTGAACAGTTTCAAAAAAAAATAAGAAAAGCAAAAGATGCTTTTGCAAAATTGGTAATAAAAAAAGATGGCTTAAAAAGCTGGCAACAAAGAAGGCGAAGCAGCGGCGAATACAAAGACCTCCGGCTCAATAAGATTTCTGCGCTGTATTATTATTTCTACTCCACCGGTGTGGGGGCATTGGGCATCTCCACATTTAGTCCGATATCCAAAGATGAAGTGGAGTTGTTGAAAAAATTCCGAAATGTATTTGACCTGGCGTATAAAAGGTACCAGGATATTCAAAAAGCCGAAGCACAGGCAAGAGAAGCACAAATAGAAGCAGCACTGGAAAGAGTGAGAAGCAGAGCTATGGCTATGCATGTTTCAAAAGAATTAAAAGAGGTAGCCAAAGAAATGAGGAACCAATTCAGCCTGCTCGGTCAGAAAGAACTGGAAACCTGCGCCATTCATTTATGGGATCAGTCATCTGGCCAGTTGGAAGCATGGGCTGCCCTGCGTAACACGGATAATACGGGAGACATCATAGAATCTGAGACAAGGTTTGACATAAAAGGTATCAGGATATTGGAAGAGGCGTTTCAGAATTATATTGCTGACAAAAAGGATTATGTGATCATCAGCGATGCCGCCAGGGCAAAGGAATTCTTTAAGGCAATTAAAAAAGTTGACGCTAAAGCATACCATTTTTTAACGAACAGAACAAAGCATATTAAGTCCAACGGTATTACAGCATATTGGTCAGTTTCCGATTTTCGGGGAGGATCACTTGTGATGGTAACAGTTAATCCCCCCGATGAAAATTCAAGAACATTGTTGCAAAGATTTGCCAATGTATTTGGACAGGCCTTTCAGAGGTTCAAAGACCTTCAAAAAGCCGAAGCCCAGGCAAGAGAAGCGCAGATAGAAGCGGCATTGGAAAAAGTTCGGAGCCGCTCTTTAGCCATGCACAAAAGTGATGAACTGAAAGAGGTGATACGGGTGGTTCTTCAACAATTTGTTCATCTCAAAATCAATGCAGAGCATGCAGGTTTTTATATTGACTACAAAGCCCATGATGATATGCACATCTGGCTGGCCGACCCAAACATTGAACCCTTCTTTATCACCCTTCCTTATTTTGATACACCCACCTGGAACAGTTTTATAAAGGCCAAAGCAAAAGGAACAACCTTTCACGCCGACCTGCTGGATTTTAAAGAAAAAAATAAATTCTACTGGTCGCTCTTTAAAATATTTAAGATACCGGAGGAAGCAAAGAAATTTTATCTGCAATGCAAAGGCCTTGCTGTTTCCACCGTATTATTAGATACAGTGGGCTTGTATATCGAAAACTTTTCTGCTATACCTTATACAGAAGAAGAGAATGGCGTTCTCTTACGTTTTGGAAAAGTATTTCAGCAAGCTTACACCCGTTTCCTTGACTTAAAAAATGCAGAAGAGCAAACAAAAGAAGCACAAATAGAAGCGGCATTGGAAAGAATAAGAAGCAGGAGCATGGCCATGCAAAAGCCATCAGAAATTGGAGAAATCATTCATCAGCTCTATAGCGAACTTTTAAAGTTAGACGCACAACTCGACAGGTGTTTTATTATGACAGTGAATTCCCTAAACAATGGAATTACCTGGTGGATGGGAGGCCGTGAAGGCTTATTAGATAATAATGGATTCTTTGTGCAAATGAACCAGTACCCTTCGCATTTGATGTATCTTGAAAATTGGAAAAACAAAAAGAAGAAGTGGGAATATCTTCTGGAAGGAAAGGAAAAAAGAGACTTCGACCGCTTCATTTTTAATAAGACCGAACTGGCCAGAATGCCTGAGTTTATTAGAGCTGATATGTCTTCTGTAAAGAAAATTCACCTTTCAGGTTCGGCCGAGCAATTTGGTTTATTAGTTACCGGCAGTGCCCTTCCCTTGCAAAAAGAACAACAGGAAATTATCAGTCGGTTTACTGTTGCATTTAACCAATCATACGTTCGCTATTTAGATATTGAAAAAGCCGAGGCACAGACAAGGGAAGCACAGATAGAACTTTCACTGGAACGCATTCGGGCAAAAGTAACCGGCATGAAAGTGTCAGCCGACTTACAAGATATAGTAGTAACCATGCGTCATGAATTTGTGGCGCTTGGCCATGAAGCCCATTATTTCTGGCACATGAAATGGCTGCCCGATAGGTATGAAAAAGCCATGACTTCCGGCGACGGTACAAGGATAGGCAACGTAATGGAACTGCCCCGGCGCATGCATGGAGAAATTCCAGCATTGGCCGCATGGGAAAAAAGTAAAGCCCCCACGGTGGTATTTGTAATGAATGTAGAAGAAACATTCGACTATGTTCATAAAATGATTGAGTGGGGCAGCTTTAAACAAATAGATCCGAATATGCCCAGCGAAGATGATATACGTCATATTGGCGGCTTGACCTATGTAATGGCAAGAACCCATCACGGCGAAATTGGGTACAGTTTGCCGGGCATGGTTCCCAACCCACCCACCGATGATGTAAATACATTGGTACGTTTTGCGGCAGTTTTTGATTTAGCCTACCGCAGGTTTGAAGATTTAAAAAGCTCGGAAATACAAATTCGGGAAGCACAGATAGAACTGGCATTGGAAAGAGTGCGGGCCAGATCCATGGCTATGTATAAAAGCGAAGAGCTGGCCGATCTTTCAAGCGTATTAGTGAAACAGGTGCAGGCATTGGGAGTGGCCACCTGGTTTTGTGCATTCAATATATATAATGAAAACGATTCTGTTGAGTGGGGCAGCAATGGTGAAGGCACTTATGAAAAGTACATAACGCCAAGAGAAAATGTTTTTCTCCGTTATTATGAAGCCGGACAAAGAGGAGAAACTTTACTCATCAACAAAATTGGCAAAGATGAATGCCCGGCCCATTATGATTATTTGTGTACAGTACCCGGTCTGGGAGAACAGTTGCTTCAAATGAAAGCTGCAGGTATTGCTTTTCCTGTATCGCAAATTGACCATGTAGCGTATTTCAAATATGGGTATCTCTTATTCATCAGCTATGAACCGGTACCCGGGTCGCATGAAATATTTAAACGCTTTGCCAATGTGTTTGAACAATCCTATACCCGCTTTCTCGATCTTCAAAAAGCCGAAGCACAGACAAGGGAATCGCAAATTCAGTTAGCATTGGAAAGGGTAAGGGCCAAAACAATGGCCATGCAGCATAGTGATGAATTGCTTGATGCAGCTACACTCATGTTTCAGCAAATGGAATTTCTGGGCACTTCTACCTGGAATTGCAGTTTCAACATCTGGACAGAAGATAAAAAGCAGGCTGTTGCATGGAATGCAACCAGAGAAGGATTTGGCCGGCCTTTTTACTCACCAAGTTCAGAGGATGTATTCTTCGAGTTTTTTACAGCCGCCCAACAAGGAAATGATTTCTTTGTAAAAGATATAGGCGGAAAAGAACTGGAAGATCATTATAAATACTTGTCAACCTTGCCAGGTGTAGGCAATACAATTGCAGAATTTAAAGCTGCCGGTATAGCATTTCCCAATTATCAGGTTTTCAATATCGCTTACTTCGCACAGGGTTATCTCATGTTTATTACTTATGAACCTGTACCGGAATTTGAAGAAATTTTCAAACGCTTTGCAAAAACTTTTGAACAGACCTATACCCGTTTTCTTGACTTGCAAAAAGCCGAAGCGCAGGCAAAGGAATCAAAAATTGAAGTGGCTCTTGAGAAAGTCCGTTCCAGGTCGCTGGCTATGCACAAAAGTGATGAACTGGAAGAAGTGATCATGGTGGTATCAGAACAATTGCAATCCCTGGATTTCCGGTTTCATAATGCAAGCTTTGTTCGTTATAATGAAAAAAACGGGTTAAATTTCTGGCTTTCTTCTCCAGGGCAACCACAACCTTACTTGTTACAGGTTCCATATCTTGACAATCCGGTATTCAATCGTCCATTGGAAGCAATAGAAAAAGGAATTGATTTCATTGCAGATATTATTGCTCCTAAAGATAATCACGAATGGCTTAAGCACCTACTTGAAACGTCAGTGCTAAAAAACGCTGCTGAAAAAGATAAAAACGATCTGTTACATACAGCAGGATATGCAAGGTCATTGGTGATAACAAAGAATATCATCCTGGTGATTGGCAACTACGCCTCAGTTCCCTACAGCAATGAGCAGAATGCCATACTTAAAAGATTTGGAAATGTTTTTGAGCAGTCTTATACAAGATTTCTTGACTTGCAAAAAGCCGAAGCACAGGCAAGGGAAGCACAGATTCAGTTAGCATTAGAAAGAGTAAGGGCAAGAACGATGGCGATGCAAAAAAGTGAGGAGTTAAATGAAGTGGCCACCATTTTATTCAACCAGTTAAAAAACCTGGGCGGAAACCTGTGGACCTGTGCTATTGTACTCTGCAAAGAAAACAGTACAGAAGATGAATTAAGAACAGCATTTGAAAATAGCATACAACCATCTGTTTATGTCCCAAACAATGCCGATGAGGTGCACATCAAAATGTATGAAGGTTGGAAAAATAAGGACGAAATATTTTCTGTCTCAAAAGGTGGAGAAGTGCTAAAAGAACATTATCAGTATATGTTAACCGTGCCATCTATTAAGCCGGTTTTTGAAAACATGCTTGCTTCCGGTATTCATTTTCCTACCTGGCAAAAATGGCATGCAGCTTATTTCAGTGCCGGATACCTGATGATTATTACAACTGAGCCCTATACTGAAGAAAATATATTTGTACGTTTTGCCAAAGTGTTTGAACAATCCTATACCCGTTTTCTTGACCTGCAAAAAGCNNCTTAGCATGAAACGTTCTGAAGAAATGTTAGACATTGCCCAGTCATTGTACGAACAATTGCTGGAGCTGGGTTTTGCTAATATTAGAAACGCCATTATAGACCTGCATAATAGCAGCAACGAAACTTTTATGGATTACGATTATTCGCCGGAAATGGGCAGAACCGTAACCCAGATGTCGTACTACGACCATCCATTTATTGAGAAACAGGTAAGGCAAACAGAAGCCAGCAGTGATGCCTTTTTTGAACTCATTTTAGAAGGAAAAGATTTACAGGACCTGATAGATGTACGATTAAAGAATGGCGAGGAAGATGATCCACGTCTTCGAAAAATTAAACAGTTAACCTACAACCTGTATTCTTTTGGAAACGGCTCTATTGGCATTTCTAATTTTGGGTTGTTGAGTGAGGGGCATAAGTTGGTTTTAAAAAGATTTAGGAATGTGTTTGCATTTGCCTACCAGCGTTACGCCGATATGGCGCAAGCCGAAGAGCAAGCAAGAGAAGCTCAAATAGAAGCAGCTTTAGAAAGAGTAAGAAGCAGAACCTTGGCCATGCAGCAATCAGAAGAGTTATCGGAAACTTCTGCCGTACTTTTCAAACAGCTTATTGAATTGGGCATTGCACCAAACCGTTTATACATCTGCATTGTAACCAATGATGATGGGGATGCTGAGTTTTGGATTACAGATGAAGACGGCAGCAAGGTAAGCATGGCGTATAAAAACAACCTGAACAGCAATCTGTCCTTTAAAAAAATGTTTATGGGCTGGCAGCAGCAACAAAAATCCCTGGTAATTGATATGAAAGATGATGAGTTGCAGCAATATTTTAAATATCTCAGCAGCATTCATGTCCCCTTCAAAGGCGGGCTTACACAAAAACGCCGCTTGCAATATCTTGCTTATTTCAGTAAAGGTTTTATAGGCATGGCTTCGCCGGATGAACAACCCGAAGAAACGGTACAATTGCTCGAACGATTTGCCGGGGTATTCAACCTTACCTTCACCCGTTTCAACGACCTTAAAGTAGCGGAAGCCCATGCACTACAGGCAGAGCAGGATTTGATTGAGATAAAAGCCGCCAGAAAAAAAGCAGAAGAGGCGCTTACCGAATTACAGTCAACCCAAAAACAATTGATACAATCAGAAAAAATGGCTTCGCTGGGAGAACTCACCGCCGGCATTGCACATGAAATACAAAACCCGTTGAATTTTGTAAATAATTTTAGTGAAGTAAACTCAGAGTTGATTATTGAATTGGTTGAAGAAGTTGATAAAGGAAATACAGATGAAGTAAAAGCTTTGGCAAACGATATAAAAGACAATTCAGAAAAAATCAATCAGCATGGTAAAAGAGCCGGTGAAATTGTAAAAAGTATGTTGCAACATTCACGCAGAAGCGAAGATAAAAAGGAGCCCACCGATATAAATGCTTTGTGTGATGAATATTTAAGATTGGCGTATCATGGTTTAAGAGCAAAAGACAAAACTTTCAATGCAAAGTTTGTAACTCATTTTGACGAATCAATTCCTAAAATAAATGTGGTTCCGCAGGATATTGGCAGGGTGATTTTGAATTTAATCAATAATGCTTTTTATGTGGTAAGCGAAAAAAAGAAACAAGAGCGGGATGGTTATGAACCAATGGTAATAGTAAGTACAAGAAAGGAAGGGGAAAAGATTGAAGTTAGCATTAGGGATAATGGCAATGGAATTCCAGATGCTATCAAAGAAAAAATATTTCAACCATTCTTTAC
>DEHT01000086.1:11065-15303 GCA_002352045.1 Chitinophagaceae bacterium UBA2793
GAGAGCCATAGGCTCGGCATATATTGTAACAATAGCCTTTAGGACAATGAAAAAAAGCAATAATCAAATTCAATAGAATGAGTAGTCCAGTTATAAAGAGCCAATATAAAGATGTAACGTGCCTATGGCACTCCATTTATGGTAACTCTTTGTATCTCCGGATTAAANNCATGAAATACAAAACCCGTTGAACTTTGTAAATAATTTCAGTGAAGTGAATAAAGAGTTGGTTGTCGAGCTGGTAGATGCGGCCGCTCATCATAATTATAGTGAAGTGCAAATACTGGCCAATGATATAAAAGAAAATTCAGAAAAAATAAATCATCATGGTAAAAGGGCAGAAGGAATTGTAAAGGGAATGCTGCACCACAGCCGTAAAAGCGAAGGTAAAAAAGAGCCTACCGATATTAATGCATTATGTGATGAATATTTACGCCTGAGTTACCATGGCCTTCGGGCAAAAGATAAATCCTTTAACGCTAAGTTTGAGTCATCTTTTGATGATGCCCTCCCCAAAATTAACGTGGTAGGGCAGGATATTGGGCGAACGATTTTAAATTTAATCAATAATGCTTTTTATGCAGTATCGGAAAGAAGAAAAACCGCTCCGGAAGGGTATGAGCCCACCGTTAATATTGTAACCCGCTACCAGCCGGGGAAAGCCATCATTAAAGTGCAGGATAACGGCAATGGTATCCCTAAGGCCGTGTTCGATAAAATCTTTCAACCTTTTTTTACCACTAAGCCAACGGGGCAAGGTACTGGCCTTGGTTTAAGTTTAAGTTATGATATCATTAAAGCGCATGGTGGTGATTTAAAGGTAACTACAAAAGAAGCCCGCCCGGATGACCCGGCAGAAAAAGGTGAAGGGCTTCTTGCCGGGCAAGCCGGAACAGAATTTGTGATTCAATTACCCATAAACAATTAATACAATGAAAATTCTTGTTGTTGATGATGAAGTAGATGTACGTTATTTATTTGAGCAGCGTTTTAGAAGGGAAATTCGCAGTCATGAATTAGATTTTGCATTTGCCTATTCCGGCGAAGAGGCGCTAAGCTATTTAAGCCAGCATGCCCGGGAAGCCGTATTGATATTGTCTGATATCAATATGCCCGGAATGAGTGGGCTGGAGCTTTTAAAACAAATAAAGCAAAAATATGAGAAACCACCGCCCATTGTAATGATGATAACGGCTTACGGCGATGATGAAAATTACCAACAGGCTAAACAGTTTGGCGCTGATGATTTTTTAACTAAACCTATTGATTTTACCTTACTTTTAAGTAAACTTAAAAATGTCAATATATGACGAAAATTCTGGTAGCAGATGATGAAGCCGACCTGGAGTTACTCATCAGGCAAAAATTCAGGCAGCAAATCAGGGAGCAGCAATATGATTTTTTATTTGCTTCAAATGGAAACGAGGCTTTAAAAAAAATACAGGACAACCCGGACGTGGAAGTGATTTTGAGCGATATTAACATGCCCGAAATGGACGGCTTAACCTTACTGGGAAAATTGAAAGATATCAACCCGCTGGTAAAAGCAGTGATGGTTTCTGCCTACGGCGATATGGAAAATATAAGGGTGGCCATGAACCGTGGCGCATTTGATTTTGTTACCAAGCCCGTGAATTTTGCCGACCTGGAAATTACCATTAAAAAAACCATAGATTTTGTAAACCAAACCAAGTTAACCCTTAATGCCATACGGGAAAACAATATCCTCAAAATGTATATAGATGAAAATGTGCTCAAATTTATGGTGAGCCAGGAGTATGAGCAATCCCTCACAGCTAATGAGTCCATTGAAGCTACCGTTGCCTTTATTGATATTTGCAGTTTTACCTCTATCAGTGAAAAAGAGCATCCCGATGCTGTTGTAAAACTTCTGAACCGCCTTTTTGATCTTATGGTTACAGAGATCATTGCTCAAAACGGGATTATTGATAAGTTCATAGGGGATTGTGTAATGGCGGTATTTAAAGGGCCTTTTCACCCCGACAGGGCAATTGAAGCCAGCCTGTCAATAAGAAATAAAATTAGTGCCCTGCCCGTAGAGCTCAATTTTGTTCCTAAAATATCGGTGGGCATCAATAGTGGTGAAATGATTTCGGGAAATATAGGATCTGCAGCTTTGAAGAGACTGGACTATACCGTAATTGGCGATGTGGTGAATATTGCCAGCAGGCTGCAAGCCGTTGCTGCTAATAATAAAATTGTAATTACCGATACCTGCTTCGATAAAGTGAAGCAATCCTTTGAGTGCAAAAAAATCGGCACCGTGTTTTTAAAAAACAAATCCGGCGAAGTGGTGATTTATGAGGTGATCAANNAAAGAAACAATTAACTGGAAGCATATTTTTTCGGCAAGAAGCCTCATTCAAATGCTAGCGGGTGTTGGCCTGGCCGTTTTGGCAATGCGGGGTTTTATGATTCCCAACCGGTTTTTAGATGGGGGCATTACCGGTATTTCTATTTTGCTGCATGAGCTTTACCACTGGGATATCAGTTTTCTTACCCTTTTTCTTAACCTTCCCCTGGTTTACCTGGGCTTTAGGCGTATTGGCAAAACCTTTGCCGTACAAACCGTTTTGGCCATCATCTTATTGGCAATAGGCCTGTATTTTATTGAGATCAATGCCATTACCAAGGATAAATTACTCATTGCCATTTTTGGGGGCTTCACCATGGGCGCAGGTGTGGGCCTGGTATTACGCTGTGGCGGAGTGATTGATGGGGCTGAAGTGATTGCTGTTTTTACTAAGCGAAAAACGGGCTTTTCGAGCAACGAAATCATCATGCTGTTTAATGCAATCATTTTTACTATAGCCGCTACACAATTTGGATTGGAAACAGCCATGTATTCACTCATTACCTTTTTTACGGCAACCCGTGCTGCCGATTATGTAGTAGATGGCATTGAACAGTACACTACAATGAATATTATTTCCTCACATGAAGAGGAGATCAAAAACCTACTCGTAAACGGATTTGGAAAAGGGATAACCGTTTATAAAGGAGAAAGGGGATACCTGCCCGGCAGTTTTGACGTAAAAACCAATTGCGATATTATTGTTACCGTGGTTACCCGGCTGGAGATCCATCAAATTCAGGAGGCCATCAAAAATATTGACCCCAAAGCCTTTGTTTATATTCAAAATATTAAAGAAGCTACCGGTGGTATTTTAAAATTAAAAAAGCATAACCATTAAGATTTAAGCGATGACGCAAGCTCATGAAATACCTGGTTTTGCCGCTGTAGAGAAGTATATGCTTAACAATCTTGCGGCAAATTTGTCGCCAAAACTTAGCTACCATAATATTCAGCATACAAATAATGTAATGGATGCTGCAATGCAAATTGCTGCAAGTGAAAATATTTCGGAAGAAGAAAGGAAAATATTGCGTATTGCTGTGGCATTTCATGATTCGGGGTTTTTATATTCTTATGATTTGCATGAAGAAAAGGGATGTGAATTGGTAAAAGAAATTTTACCCAAATATGGTTTTTCTCCACAGCTGATTAAGTTAGTTTGCCAATTAATTATGGCTACCCAAACGCCTCAAAAGCCCAAAACAATTTTAGAATGTATAATTTGCGATGCAGACCTCGATTACCTCGGAAGGGAAGGAGCGGAAGCAATAGCCGATAATTTATTCGAAGAATTAAAGCAGTATTCCATACTTAGCACCAAAGATGAATGGATAAAAAGGCAAATTCAGTTTCTATCGGTACATCATTATTTTACTGCTTTTTCCATAAAAAACAGGGAAAGTAAAAAGCAGAAGTACTTTTCTATGCTTATCCATAAAACCGGTGGAAGTATTTCCTGAAATATTTGTAAAGAGTTTTGGGTTTTCATTCCTCCTCATGCGTATGATCAAACTTTGGTTGGTTATACGGGGTAAAGGTCCTGTTAATAGTTTTCTGCAGATTTACACCTGGTGAATCAGCAATTATTCTAATCTCAAATGCTACAGGCTATCGGGCAAAAGATGCCAATTTATATACCCGGCAAACTGTGCGGAATCTTTATTAGCCTGAGGCGAATTCCCGGAGTATTAAAGTATAGTGGCTAAACCGGTTTTATTGAAATAGCCAAAAATTTGATTTCTATAATAACAGTAAAAGAAATATATAGGGTTGTTTAAAGTTGTGAACTACTTTACCCTGAGTGATAATTTTTCGCTTTTCACCCCTTCTTGATTAGCCAAGCTTACTGTTGCCAGCTGGT
>DEHT01000015.1:0-41340 GCA_002352045.1 Chitinophagaceae bacterium UBA2793
AGGCAGCATTTCAATCGGCCACACTGGCCACTTAGTTTTGCCTGGTTGATGCTTAGGTTTTGATAGCGGGCAGCATTGGTATTTACACTTTTAAAATCGGTGAGCCAGGTACTGCAGCAGAGCTCACGGCCACAACTGCCAATGCCACCAACTTTTCCGGCTTCTTGCCTTGCACCAATTTGGCGCATTTCAACTTTTACTTTAAACTCGGCAGCGTATAGTTTAATGAGTTCTCTAAAATCAACCCGGTCGTCGGCAATGTAAAAGAAAGTGGCTTTACGGCCATCGGCCTGCACTTCCACTTCGGCCATTTTTAGTTCCAACTTTAACTGGCGGGCAATGGCACGGCTGCGAATCAACACCTGTGCTTCACGGGCTTTGTTTTCGGCCATCTTGCTCATGTCCATTTCGCTGGCTCTACGCAATACTTTTTTTATATCGGGGCTTTGCTCGTCAATTTTATTTTTTTTCAATTGCAGGCGCACCAGTTCGCCGGTGAGGTTTACCATGCCTACATCAAAACCGTTCACCCCTTCCACGGCAATCATTTCGCCTTTTTCAAAATATTGAAGCGATGCATTTTTGAAATAATCTTTTCGGCTACCGTTATTAAAACTCACTTCTATAATGCGGCAATTACTTTCGGGGTCGGCAAAGGGAAGATTGGCCAACCAGTCGAACACATTCATTCGGTTGCAACCGCCACTGGCGCAATGCCCATGACTTTTACAGCCTCCCGGAGCTCCATCTTTACCGGTTCCACATGATCCACATCCCATGGGTATAGTTAATTAAGTTGATTAGTAAATTAGTTAATAAGGAGGTGGAAAGTTTTTATGTACCCGGCTGCAATACTACTATTGAGCTTTAGTGGCGTCGCACACTTTTACACTATATCTATATTCGGCAGGCAGGCTCCTTAAAGGTTTGCCGCCGAAGGGAGTGACACAACGATGTTGAATATTGATATATGTTGGTTGTCAAATATTCAATTGGGTTACACAAATGCTTCCTCACTGTTTCCTTAATTAACCAAAATTATGGAATTGTTGCTAATAATGTGGTACAACTTAATGCTGAGGGCATGAAAGAGCATTTTGGCATTAGCATTTCGCTCAATATAATAAATGGCATTGTCCAGCTCGTGGGTAATTGCTTCCTGCTGTTCTAAAGAACAAAGTTTATTTAATCGTAATGCAAAGTCATCGTCTTTACTGCCATTGCCGGGGCTTTGGAGCATTCGCAGGCGAAGGGCATGTTCCAGCAAATGAATAAAATACTGAAGGAACTGCTTTTGTTTTTCACGGCCGGTTTTGCTGATTTCTTCAATCCATTTTACCTGTGCGACCGGACCGGTTTTGGCAATGCTATTGAGCCAGTCTCTTAGCTGAACATCCCAATCGTCGTCGGCATGGCTTAGTTGCTGTAATGCTTCCCGGTAATTGCCATTGCTTATTTGGGCTATTTGAGAAGCCTTGCTAATATCAACTTCTTGCTGCTGCTGTAGTGCCGCTGCAATATCGCCGGCTTGCAACTGGGGTACCTTTATCAACTGTGTACGGCTGAGTATGGTGGGCAATATAAGGTCGTCGTTTTCGGCTACAAAAATAAACAGGGTATTGGGTGGCGGTTCTTCAATAAGCTTCAACAATTTGTTGCCTTCCTTTCCCAACATTTCGGGCATCCACATGATTAAAATTTTGTACTCGGCCTCAAAACTTTTCAAGCTCATCATGCGGATTATTTCGTTGCACTCGTGGGCAGTTATATTTCCCTGCTTGTTTTCGGCGTCTATAAACTGCAACCAGTCGTAACTATTGCCGTAAGGATTTTTTTCTATAAACAGGCGCCACTCCACTATATAGTCGGTACTCACGGGTTTGTCGCCACTTTTTTTAGGAATTACCGGAAAGGAAAAATGTATATCGGGGTGAATAAGTTTAGATGCTTTAATGCAGGATGGGCAGGTACCGCAGGAATCAATGTTCGTTGTTCGTTTCTCGTTTCTCGTTTCTCGTTGGTCGTTTTTTGTTTCAGGTTCGGGGTCGCCAAAAAGAGAAGGGGCTTCCGGGCTTTTGGGCGTGGGCTGTGCTTTACCATTTACGGTTTCACAAACGGTATATTGAGCCATTGCACGGGCCAGCGAAAGTGCGCCGCTGCCTTCTTTACCTAAAAACAACAGAGCATGGCTTAGCCGGTTGTGCTGTACCATGTGTACGAGTTGTGCTTTTAATTCGGCTTGGCCTATTACCTGGGAGAATTGCATAGTTGCAAAGTAAAAGGTAAAAAGTAAAAATTAAAAATTTGGAATACAGGGGAACGCAGATTTATATGATTGTTATGATGCGTGTATGATTTACTTTTTAAAAAGAAAAAAATCAATTAAATCATAATTATCAGCTCAAGCAGCGTTCTAAAAAATGGATTTATCAATTATTACAATTTTCCCGTAATCTCCTCACTTAATGGATTTACCTTACTTGGAAAATAGGCTAGCATATTGCCATTTTCGTCTATTAAAAACTTATTGAAATTCCAGCGTATTTCGGCATCCAATACGCCATTCTCGGTTTTTTGCGTAAGCCATTTGTATATGGGTGCTATATCATCGCCCTTTACCGAAATTTTGGCTGCCATAGGAAAACTAACGCCATAATTTTTTTGACAGAATTCATTTATTTCTGCATTGGTACCCGGCTCCTGTGCGCCAAAATTATTGGCCGGAAATCCTACTATCACCAACTTTTCTTTGTATTGGGTATATAGCTGCTCCAACTCTTTGTATTGAGGAGTATAACCACATTTTGAAGCTGTATTTACAATCAATATTTTTTTTCCTTTAAAGGTTGAAAAGTCAATGGAGCCGCCGTCTAATGCTGCTACTTTAAAAGAATAAATGTTTTGCAGCACAACAGGTCTTTCTGCAAAAGCAGTTGCTTTTTCTTTTTTTGAACCTGCCATACAACCTATGAGTGCAATAGAAAGAGTGAGTGCCTTTATCATGATGAAATGTTTTATAAGATGAACTACAAAAATATTATAGTTAGTATATTTTGCTTTTTGAAATTAGAAAAAATTTATTCAAAAAAAATTCGAAAAACGAAGATTTAAAAAGTGGTTCTACTGCTTTTCGTAGCAACCAATATCGGGCAAGCCTACCGGCCGGCCATTATTATCCAAGTCTTTATTAATGGCCGATGCCGCAGCAGCTTCCAATGCAGGAGACGGGTTTTTGGTAAACCGGAAATCGTAATATTTATTACTTGCATCAATGCTATCGAAAAGCGGCTCCTGGTTTTTTATCACATTGGTCAATACAGCATTTGGAGGATCAACTTGAGAACGATAAAGGCAGTTGGTAAAACTTACGGTAAACGGAAGCGCTCCTTGTTTTCCTACTACTAATTCGTTTTCAATAAATCCTGCATCGCCCCAAAAAATACAATTGGAAAAATTTGCATTCAGTTCATTTGTAACAACTGCAGCATTTTGAGTAACAAAGTTGAGCACTGTGAGCACCGGCGTTTTGTGCAATAAGTAGTTGTTGGAAAAAGAAGCTGCCGTACAATGAGTAAACGAATAATTGCCACCACCCTGTACCGCAATGTTGTTGGCACAATTGCTAATTAAAACATTGCTTGCGTTGATGCTGCTGTTAATGGCTAATATGCCGGCGTCGTACGCATTGCTAATGCTGCATTGCAGCAAAAGCAATTTAGGGTTGCTGTTAGTTGCCGGCTGGTCAACCACCATTGCCTGGTAAGCATTTTTAATTTCTACAAATTGAAAAATATTATCAATGCTGCTGCTTCGAAAAATAATGCCAGGCCAGCTTGCCGGAAAATCGTTGTAGGGCGCATCTAAACGATTGCCGCTAAAAGTAATTTTATTGAAAGCATCACCAATGGCATTGATGCTACCATCTACAATAATGGGAGCATTGGCATGAGCATAAATTTTAGTGCCGGGTGGTATAGTGAGCGTAACGCCTTCTTCCACATGCAGGTAATCTAAAATTACATAGGGCTTGGTATTGGTAAAGCTTGTATTGCTTGTAATGCTAAGGCCATTAATAAAATTGGCGTTTTGGCCATAGGCTTCTAATTGCACCCAGCGCTGGTTTCCGTTATATTGTATAGAAATGCTATCGCTAATTATAAAAGGAAGGTTGGCTGCGGTAGGGTTAACGGTTACAGAAACAAAAACATAGATACTGTCTTCGGCAGCAATGGCAATATTGCTGAGTTGGTTTGTGGCAACACCATTAATGTTTAAACGAAAAGATGAACTATTGCCGCCCATTAATTTTATTTCGCTTAGTTGTAGGGGTTGTTCATTATCGTTTCTTATTTTAAAAGATTGAGTTACGGAACCTACAGAAGTAAATACGGTATCGAAGCGTAGAGAGTCGGTGCTTATGTTTAGCCTGGCATCGCCACTGGTTATAAAGCTGTCTTTTTTACAAGCGAATAGACTTAGCAGAAATATTGTTCCCAAAAAAAGCAGTGAATTTTTCATTACAAACAAATCTACAATAAACTTATGGCTGCCGAAGTTTTTCTCCATAGTTTTCTTTTACTGTGCAATGTGGGGGTTACATTTATTATTTGGATACATCTAAAGGATGGTTGCTTACATTTACTTTTTTCCCTTTTATGTGTTTGTCTAAAAAGTTTATGAGCCTGCGTTCAATAACATTATTTTGATTTTTGTTGCCAGAAAGTTGCGGAGCAAGGGCCTTGCTATTGTAAGAAAAGTGGTTGCCTCTCGGAACTATTAATCCATAGCTAGGGCTTGGAGAGTTTGAATAGCAAAAAGCAGCATACACATTTTCTCGTTTTGCAGCAATGGCCTGCTTGTGTTCTTTGGCCCCATAAAAATATGCGGTAGGAAAGTTGAGTGATTGAAAAAAGGATGCGTCAAAGTATCGCTGCTGTTGAAAGAGCCAGTTTAGCTCTCCCATTGAGAAAAAAAACATAGCCTTTGGATGATAATTATTTTCCAGCGCTTTTAATACCGTCCAGCCACCCATTGAATGGCCTCCAAGAATTAAATTTTCAGGATGAACACTAAAAAAATCATTGGTGTGTAAATGGTCAATTACAGTTTTAATTTCTGCAATCCTGTATAAATATTTTGTACCATTATTAAAAGGATTGTTTTTGAGATGTTGTATTGCAGCTTTTAAATTGCCCGATGAAAACCCTTCTATTCGGGCACATTGTACGGCATCGGAATGATCGGGACTGGCTACTATATATCCATTCCTGGCCAATGCTTCACAAATTTCAACAGAACCTATTCCACTTCCCGAGAAGCCATGTGAAAAAACAATCCATGGATAATTTTTAGCTGCAATGGAGCCATTAAAGGCTACCTTACCAGTAATAGGAATTTGGTTAGCGGCTGTATTGTATGTATAAGTTTTTTCATTGTCGGCACTGGGATACCAAATTGAAATTGATAAATTGCCTCCAACGGGATTTGAAATTATTATTTTTTTATAGCCCGCATTTATTTTTTTGTTTGGCGAAATGGTTGCCATATTGTTACCAGTTAATAAAAAAGGGAACAGCATTAATTTGAAGATAAGGTTTACCATAACAAGTTTGGGTTTAAGATTTCAAAATAAATCTAAAGTTTAAAAATAGGTTCAATTTTTTAGAACCCTTACATTTTTTAAGTGTTTCAAAGGGCATCATTTTTTAGATTTCATGTATCAATAAATTAATTTTTGAAAAGCTGAATATTAAGCATGAATATTTTATTTCGCCGGCAACTTGCTTGATGAAGCCATAGGGTTTCAACTTTTTGCAAATAGAAATAGAATGCTAACTCTGGTTTTAATTATAGTTTTGGAATTTAGTATAGTTGTGTTTAGATTCATAATAATTTAAACCGGTTCAATACAAACTATCTAATTATAAATATGGCAGAGTATAATATCCCCGGTCATCTTAAAGGGCTTACAGAGGCCGAAGTAAAAGATGCTAGAAAACGGTATGGGTACAATCGGATGGAGGTAATAGGAAAAAGCACCGGTTTAAAAATACTACTCGATATTTTAAAAGAACCCATGCTTCTGTTGCTATTTGCCATTTCTATCATTTATGTTTTGGTGGGTGATTTAGGAGAAGCGCTGTTTATGTTTATTGGGATTATAGCGGTGTCGGCCATATCTTTTTACCAGGATAACCGAAGTAAGAAGGCATTGGAAGAATTGGAAAAATTAAATGAGCCACTTAGCAGGGTAATTAGAGATTTGAAAATAGTTCAAATACCTACCCACGACATTGTGGTAGGTGATTTGTGTATTATTGAAGAAGGAAGGCTTATTAATGCAGACGGATACATTGTGCACAGCAATGATTTTTCGGTGAATGAATCATCGCTAACCGGTGAAAGTTATTCTATCTATAAAAATAGCGACGAAGGAAACAACCAGGTTTTCAGCGGCACTATAGCCGTTTCCGGTTTGGCAGTTTTTAAAGTAGAAAAGATTGGCAAACAAACTAAAACCGGTAGTATAGGCCAATCCATTATCAACATCAAAGAAGAAAGATCGCCTTTACAGATTCAGATTCAAAAATTTGTTAGGGGCATGGCCATAGTAGGAATTATTATTTTTATGATGGTTTGGATTTTTAGTTATTTACAATCAAAAGACATTGTCTCCGCTTTGCTGAACGGGCTTACAATGGCAATGTCGGTTCTGCCGGAAGAAATTCCGGTTGCCTTTACCAGCTTCATGGCTTTGGGTGCATGGAAGCTGATGCGGGAATCTGTTATTATAAAAAAAAGCAGCATTGTGGAAACATTGGGAAGCACCACTGTTATTTGCACCGATAAAACCGGAACCATCACCCAAAATTCAATGCAGCTTGGGGAGTTGTATGATTATAAAAGCGATAGAAGCTTTTCTTCAAATGAATTTAATAATCCGGCACTCAGCAACCTGATTGAAAATGCAATGTGGAGCAGCGAACCCGTGCCCTTTGACCCTATGGAAAAAACGCTTCACCGGGTGTATGAAAATTTTCAAAGGGTGGATGCCAGACAAGATTACAAAATGATTCATGAATATCCTTTGGAAGGCAAACCGCCCATGATGACGCATCTGTTTGAAAATGCCTCAGGCAAAAGAATAATTGCCAGCAAGGGTGCACCCGAAGCTATTATTGCGGCGGCTTCTCTATCGGAAACAGAAAAAAATAAAGTAAGAGATCTTATTAAAAAATTTGGTCTGCAGGGTTATCGTGTATTGGGAGTAGGCCGGGCAAGTTTTGAAGGGAATAATTTTCCTAAAAAGCAACAGGATTTTAATTTTGAATTTTTAGGATTGCTCATGTTCTTTGATCCGCCTAAAGAAGGAGTTCAAAATGTGTTTAGGCATATTTATGAAGCCGGCATTAAAGTAAAAGTAATTACCGGGGATAATGCAGAAACAACTAAGAGTATTGTTGCTCAGGCGGGAATAAGCAATACTGCTGATGTAATGAACGGAAGTAATGTGGATGATTACTCTGAAACTGAGTTAATGGCAGTATGTGAACGAACTGTTTTGTTTACCCGAATGTTTCCCGAAGCTAAACTTAGTGTTGTAAATGCATTGAAAAAAAATGGAGAGGTAGTAGCAATGCTGGGCGATGGTGTAAACGATGGCCCGGCACTTAAAGCCGCACACATTGGCGTAGCCATGGGTAGCAAAGGAACCGAGATAGCAAAAGCAGCCGCATCGCTGGTGATTACCGATGATGACCTTGGAAAACTAGTTACAGGAATTGCAGCCGGAAGAAGAATTTATGCAAACATAAAAAAAGCAATTCAGTACATTATTTCAATTCATATCCCTATCATTCTTACCGTTTCTTTACCCTTGTTTTTGGGTTGGGTTTTCCCACAAATATTTACACCGGTACATGTAATTTTTCTGGAATTGGTAATGGGGCCAACCTGCTCAATTGTTTATGAAAACGAGCCGATAGAGAAAAATGCTATGCTGCAACCACCACGCAAAATGACCGATACATTCTTGAATATTCGTGAATTGACAATTAGCATTATTCAGGGTCTTGTAATTACTGCAGGGGTTTTATTTGCCTATCAATGGGTGGTTCAGCAGGGAGGTAGCCAGGAGAAAACCAGGGCCATGGTATTTACTACATTAATTATTGCAAATATTTTTTTGAGTCTCACTAATCGCTCCTTCCATTACAGCATATTTGAAAGCATGAAAAATAAAAACCTATTGTTTCCTTTAATCAGCATTCTTACTTTGAGTTTATTAATAGCCATCCTGTATGTACCGGCTATTGCAAACTTTTTTCAGGTAACACAATTATCACTATCTGAGATTTGGGTGTCAACTGCAATTGCTATTGTATCGGTACTGTGGTTTGAATTGTATAAGCTTTGTAAAAGATTGCTAAAGCAAAAGGGGTAACTATTTTGAAAAGTATTAATCCAATCAAACTTTATAAAAAAGCAAGGCAATTGGTTATTTTTTGTTTAATAAATAATTGGCTACTGCTTCGTATGCCGGTAACGAATAGGCGTCGTTAGCACTATTGGCAGCAATAGGATGAGAAGCCAATCGTACAATAACCATTTGAGCTGTAGGGTCAATATAAATAGTTTGACCATATACGCCACGGGCAGTAAAAGCATGATGGTTGTTTTCTGTCATCCACCACATATTTCTATACGACCAGCCCTTCAATTGAGGATGACCGGATTTTGCAAAGGCTTCTTTATTGCCAGCTTTTTCAATGTCGATAATGGCTTGTTGTGGAATTATTTGTTGGCCGTTCCATTTTCCTTTATTGCGAACAAGTTCTCCAAAGCGGGCAAGATCCCGCAGGCCTGCATTTAAACCGCCACCTGCAAAAGGAGTTCCTAATGCATCCACCTGGTAATAAGCCGATTGCTCCATGCCTAATTTGCTCCATATTTTTTCAGACAATAATGTGGTTATTGATTTATTTGTAACCCTTGAAATAATCCATCCGAGAACATCGGCATTTACCGTTTTATATCCAAATGCTTCACCATGCTGCCCTTGTTTTTTTATGGTTTGTAAATAAGCATAGTAACCTTCTGCCCCTTTATAATTAGCGGGTTTGGGCAATGGGTTTCCGGCAGCAGAAAATGCCCATATTTCTGCATTGGCATCGGCATAATCTTCACTGAATTGTAAAGCCGTGGTCATGTCCATCACCTGTCGCAAGGTAGCATCAGCAAAAGCAGATTGTTTTAACTCGGGTACATATTCTGAAACCAATTTATTTTCATCCAGTAAGGCTTCAGACACTAAGATGGAAGCAAGTGTTCCTGTAAACGATTTGGTTAGCGACATTACTAAATGAATTTTGCTTTCAGTAAGCGCACCAAAATAACGTTCGTAAACTATTTTACCTTTATGTAGAATGAGCATACCATCTGTATAATTCTTCCAAAGCGAGGCTTCCCATGTCATTAACTCTTTTTCGCCCCATGGCATAAAAGTAATCTTGTCAATAAATTTATCTAATTGATAGGGCAAAGTAGAAGGGGCAGATAGTCCCCGGCTTACCTCGGCAGTTGGTAAAAGTTGCTGAACATTTACTACGCTCCAACGTATTTGTGGAAACTGAAATGCAGTTCCATCGGCAACTGTAATTAATTTATCCTTTGAAGGTGGAAACCCTTGCATCCACCCCATTTTGATAGGGTCGCTATCTTTTGCAGAAAGATAGCGAACGGCTGTTTGTGCAGATGTATTCATTGCTGTAAAATTAAAAGCAAAAGCAATACTCACCATTTTTGCATATTGAATTAAAACAGCTTTGGTCATGATAATTCTTTTTGTATTGAATATTATGATGCCAGATAAAGGTACAATAGATCTTCTTTCAGTATTTTTTTTTCAGAATGGCGATAAGCAGATGTGCTGTTTACCCGTGATTTTTATTTTCTTTTTGCAGGCGTTTATATTGATTTGAGTTTTCAAAAAGGCAAAAATCATTTTGATGTACTCTGCTGCTTTCTTTTTATAAGGCAGGATTTAGAATTCCTAAATATTGTGAAGTTTGGCCAGCAGTGAGGTAATATGCTAAGGAATTAAAATTTCTGAAATTTTAAATACAAAATTGAATTTATAAAATGGATATTGTAAATAAATTGAAAAGTTCTATTAAACTTTATATTTAATGCAAATAAACTGTTTGTAGCCTGGCTAATGGGGCCATTCTTCCTTTGTATAAAAATAATGTATCTGCTTTTACAATGTAGCTATCTGCAATATGCAGTACATTTAAAAATTCCTGTTCGGTTTTTAAAGTATTACAAGCCATTTCGGTAGAGACAATATTGGTAAAACGTATTTTATTTTGGGTTCCAATTTCATAGCTACCCATTAAAGAATTGCAACCACCATTCCCGATAAGCTTATTATTATCCTGCTTGAGAATAATATGCGGTTCCTTATTTCCAAACTCTTTTATGGCTTTGCCTTGAAGGCTAATCAATTTCCAATATTTTTCTATAATACCGTGGTTCTGAATTTTGGTTAATTTGTAATGATTGGCCAAATCACCCGTAATTCTTTTTCCTTCTTTATCCAGCCAAAAAAGCTGGTTTTCTCCAACCTGAAACATAAGATTACCAGCTACCGTTTTTAGAACGATTTTATTGCCATCGTTTGTCCAGCTAAATGGGCCTGATTCATTTATGGCTTCGCTTGATTTGCCCAAATATTTTTGAGATAAACTAAAGCTGTTATTTTTATTGAGTGTGATGGTAGTTGCAATTCCTTCGCAATCGGCACATGGCAAAACGCCATGATAGCTGCCTTCCCAGTCAAGCGAAGATTGGCTATTATGAGTATCAATAGTTTTTGTTTCAGATTTTTTTTGGGAAGCTTGTTTTGTACTGCCCGAGCAAGCGGTCATCAAACTGTAAATAAGAAGGCCAATAAGACTTGCTATAAAAGTTGAATTTTTCATAAAAGAAATTGATGGGTGCTTTCTTATTTTTTCTGGAATCGCATCATTGCAATATCACCCATTATGAGGTTGAGTGTATTGTTCGATACGCTATAACTTGATATTTTTTGCAGGGTTTCAAAAAAGCTTGCTTCTCCATTGCCGGGGCAGGCCATTCGGGTAGCTGCAGGCATATTGAATTTTATATTGTTGCCATGCATTGTAAAAGCCACATTAAAATTGTTACAACTACCATTGCCCGTAGCTTTGGTTTCGGGAAGATTAAAAGTTATTGTTGGCTTTTTATCTGGATACAAACCTTCAAATGCAATTCTGGCACCAGATATATAATCAAGTTCCCAAGTGCCGTTTAACGTTTGAGTTGCATCGTATTTTACTTCTTTAAATCGGGCCAATGGAGCCATACGGGCTTTGTTTAACGACAATATATTTTCATGTACGGTATAATTATCGGCCAACCCTAACATTTTTTTAAAATCGTTTTCTATCTCCATTTGCTCACAAGCCATCATGGTTGACATGCCCTGTGTAAATTTTATTCTACCATTTGTTGAAATTGTAAAGGTTCCTCCAAGGCCGTTGCAACCTGCTGAAGCAGTGTAGCGGTTATCGGTATTGTTAAACTGAATAAAGGGCATTTTCCCATTTATGGTTTGAGCAATACTTTTGCCACTTAGTTCAATAAGTTGCCATTTTTTATTAGTGATTTCACTGGCTTTCATGTTTGTAGTATTGTTTGCTTCCGTTGTTTTTTTTGAGTTATCGCAAGAAGCAAAAGTGGAAATTACAGCGATAATGGCGATGGTAAAATATTTTTTCATATTGATAATTTTTTTTACAAAATACATTTTTCCCTAGAAGAAATATAGGGGGAATAAAAATTTAATCTTTTATGGCTCTGGTTTTGGGCTTTTTGAAATAATAGTTCTCATTAATCCGGGAAACCATCGTTGCAACCATACAAATATTTTTCCGTGTGTGGTGAAAACGTAGTTTCGCTTTCTTTTTAAAATAGCTTTTACTATTACTTTTGCCGCTTTATCGGTAGGCCAAATTAAGTTTGACGGACGTGGATCTGTTCGTTCGGGATGCCAAACGCCATCATTATCCATTCTTGCAATTTCCGATTCCACAAATCCAGGGTGTACGGTGGTACAACTTACGCCGGTACCCATTAGTTCTACCTGTAAGGTTTGACCTATTGAATGTACGGCAGCTTTAGAAGCACCGTATGCACCCAAATTAGGATTAGGAAGAAACGCTCCAACGCTTCCCACTAAACCAATTCTTCCATTGTTTTTCTTTAAGTGGGCAAGGGCGTACTTAACCGTTAACGCTAAGCCGGTAACATTTCCCTGTAGTTGCCTGTTCCAATCTTTGGCACTAAGTTTTTCTATGCTTCCAAAAATTCCAAAACCGGCATTTGCGATAACTATATCCAAACGCCCCCAGGTTTTAATAATTTGCTGAACTGCATTTTCAATAGCGGTTTCATCCATTATATCACAAAGAACTACCAATACTTCACCACCAGATTGATTGATTTGGTGGGCCACATTATCTAAAAGTTCTTTACGCCTGGCAGAAAGCACAACTTTATATCCAATGCTTGCCCATTCAAATGCTAATGCTTTTCCAATGCCAGAGGATGCGCCGGTTATCCATATTACCTGTTCTTGCATATTTGTCATGTAAGGGTTTATTGTTAGTGTAATTACACGTTCAGGGTTTCGTACAAAATAAAAAGATAGGAAGTATGGGGATTAAAAATATTTTGCTCAACTCATTTCTATCTGCCTTGCAACATATAAATTAGAAATGTATTAATGAAGTTAAGTATAAATGCTGAAAATTTTTGCCCATAGCAATTCTTATAGTAAATACAGGATGTCAGGTTAATTATCTCTTAATAAGGATTTCAATTTTCTAAAATATACCATCCATCGTTTGTTACATTGAGGCGCTGCGGAAAAGTTCATCGTTATAAATTAACTGCTATTACAACTGATAGCAATTGCTAATCTCTTTCCTCAAAGGCGTTATTTTATTTTTCTAATCGTAGCAATGTTTTCGCTTTTCTAATATCTATATTTTGGTTGTCAGAAAGATCAAGAAAATATTTTGTTTGCCAAAGTTGGGTTTCAAGTGCTTGTTGGTTTACGGTAATAGACCAGGGTGGGTATACTCTAAAGCCTCTTTTTCCTTCTCTTGTTTTGTCGGATAGGATTTTGTACTCATGCAATGTTGGTTTGGAAAATATAAAGAGTCCAAATTTTTCGTTTTGCCTCACTGCAATTATGCAAAAATCAAATTTGTCAGAAATGCTGAAAGGTTCCGTAATTCCTTTTTGGTTGCGTTTCCAAAGGGTTACAAACTGGCCAGTTTTGGTGGGTGTTATTTTTGCTTTTCGAAATTTAATATTTTGACCATTAAGTTGAAATTTGTGAGCAAAGTATGCGCTACTTTCTGCTTCTGTTTCAACATTTGAGAGCTTAAGTTTGCAAATTTTAAAAACAGAATCGTCTATTAGTGTGAGTTCAGAATATTTAGTTTTATAGTTTGACAACTGTTTAGTTTATAAATTCTTAGAGAGGAAAATATTTTGCTTTTATTTGACACAAATGGGTCAGTATTTGTTTTAGTAATTTTTGATAGACATTACCTAACGGGCATCTTTTTTAGCAATTAAAATTTTATGTATTTCTTTTTCGATTTCAGACCTTTCGAACGCTACATCAAATACTTTTAAGATTCCAAACTTATTTTCAACAAGTTGAGTCGACAGGTCATTTAAAGTAAAGTAATTAAAATAAACTCTATCGCCGGTAGCAGTAACCTGAAAGCCTGATTTATTTGGCAGATCTTCTACAAAACTTATATAGAGCAGCCCTTCTTTATTCAGTAAATTGTAGCAGTCAGAAATTAATTTTTTGCAATCTGTCTGAGATAAATAGGGTAAACAAAACCCACAAACTATCCCGTGATACTTTGTTTTAATTTTGTCTAAATTCCTGCTATCTAAAACGGCAAATTTTGCGGCAGGGTTATTCTTTTTTGCAAGAGTTATCATATTTGGAGCAATGTCAATTCCGAAAACTTCAAAGTCTGGCCTTTTTGACAATAGATACTTTGTGATATTTCCCGGTCCACATCCAATTTCTAAAATTTTTGCATAGTTGTGAGTAATGGAATTGCACATAAAATCATAGCTGTCATTGTACAAGTCCAGGTCCATAAACCGGGATTGATACAATAAAGCAACCTTGTTCCAGGTTTCAAATGTTTCTTTATAGTTGTCCATAGCTTTGCATATTACTAAAGTGCGGTTAAAAAATGACATGAGCCTGGAATATAGAAGCCATCAACCAAAATGGGTCAAAATAACCGAATTTGAAGATAAGTATAAATGCAAATTAAGCTTGCTGTAGGGTTAGTAAAAAAGGGATTAAAAACGAGGTGAAATTAATACCGACCATTATGTTCCCTGCCAATACAAACCTGCCACTGCCAGTTTATTTCTTGAAAATTAAATGCAATACAATTGCCTCTATGGATCCAATAAAGGCGGTTCCATTATAATAATTGAATAGGTAAACAGTTACAATTTCTTCAACCCCTTAGTATTTGCTTTATCTACCTCCATAATACTAATTGCATAGCCACCACCTTCGGCAGCCCATTGCTTTAGTTTTGATTTTTTACTCACCAACACTTTTTTTATTTCGTAGGCCTGTGGATTGGTTTTGTAATGTGCCGTTTTTGCATCGCTGTAAATTGTGGCTACATAAAATTTATCGGAATCTAAAAAATCAAAATCAATGGTTGAAACCCGGCCTCCAACCACACCGGTAACATTGCCTACAAACCAATTGTTGCTACCTTTTGCTTTTCTTGCAACGGTAATAAAATCACCCGGCTCTGCTTCTAAGTATTTGCTATCATCCCAATCAACCGCCACATCTTTTATAAACTGAAATGCATCTAAAAATCGGTTGTAGTTTTCCGGCAGGTCGGCTGCCATTTGTAAAGGGCTGTACATAGTTACATACAATGCTAATTGATTAGCCAAAGTTGAATTTACATGAGAGTTATTGTTAGGATTAATTTTGCTTATATCCATTTCAAAAATACCGGGAGTAAAGTCCATTGGTCCGCCAATTAAACGGGTAAAGGGCAATAGTGTTACATGGTTGGGTTTACTTCCGCCAAATGCCTGAAACTCGGTGCCACGGGCACTTTCGTTTCCAATCATATTGGGCCAGGTACGATAAATGCCGGTAGGCCTGATGGCTTCATGTGCATTCACCATTATTTTGTATTGAGCAGCTTTTTCTATTACATATTGATAATGATTTACCATCCATTGGTTGTAATGGTAATTGCCTAAAGGAACTATATCGCCAACATATCCGGTTTTAACGGCATCATAATTATTTGCTTTCATAAATTTAAAAGCAGTGTCTAAGTGGCGTTCGTAATTTCTAACCGAACCCGAAGTTTCGTGGTGCATAATCATTTTTACCCCCTTGCTTTTAGCGTATTCTCTTATGCCTACTACATCAAAATCGGGATATGGAGTTACAAAGTCAAAAACTAAATCTTTGTGATAGCCAAACCAGTCTTCCCAACCTTCATTCCAGCCTTCAACTAATACGCCATCAAAACCATGTATTGAGGCAAAATCAATTAATTCTTTTACATGTGCAGTATTGGCGCCATGCTTACCATTGGGTTTAAGTTTTGTAAAATCTGTTTGCCCCAATTTTATAGAAGGCACATCTTTTACTGCGGCAGTACCTTCTGTACCAAAGGGCACTCCATCGGTATATGCCCAGGTGCTTTTGCCGGTAATCATTTCCCACCATACACCTACGTATTTCACTGGTTTTATCCAGGAAACATCTTTTATCTTGTTGGGTTCATTTAAATTGATTGTCATGTTGGATGCTAAAATATCCCTCGCATCATCACTCACTATAATAGTTCTCCAGGGGCTTGTACAACTTGCCTGCAAAGTACCTTTATCGCCTTTTGGATCGGGGGTTAACCAGGATTCAAAAACTAAATTTTTCTCATCAAGGTTTAAGTGCATGCAGGAATAGTCAATAAGGGCAGCTTCGTGCAAGTTTATGTAAATGCCCTCTGCTGTTTTCATCATTAAAGAAGTTTGCACAGCAGTTTCGGCAATAGCTGTTTGCGAAGCATTACTGCTTCGAGCTTCTTTATACTTTCCTTTTATTTCCGAAAGTTTTGATGTAGTGTAATCGTATTCCTGGGTATCGTAGTCGCCGCTAATCCAATAGGCGGTGTGGTCACCCGTCATGGCAAATTGTGTACGCTCTTCTTTTATTACAAAATGTAAAAGGTTTTTTTGCGCCGGGAATTCGTAGCGGAAACCTAAACCATCGTTAAACAAACGGAATCGTATAATTAAATCTCTGTCGCCACTGCTTTGATGCAGGGTTACTGCCCACTCGTTGTATTGGTTTCTTATGTTTTTCCATTCGCCCCAAACCGGTTGCCAGGTTTCATCAAAAGGGTTGCTTTCAGAATTTTTTATACTAAATCCATTTAGGAAAGAATTTTTATCTTTTAACTCAATGCCCAGTTTGCTGGGTTTAATAACGGCTTTTCCTTTGTAATCTAATCTATAGTTGGGAGCGCCGTTGACATCTAAAGAAAATTGCATTCTAAATTTACCATCGGGCGACATTAATTCCTGCGCCATTAAAACAGCCCCAGAAAATAGCAATACAGTAAGGCAAACAAACTTTTTCATAAACTAAATTTTAAAACACAGCAAAAGTATAACAAGCCTGCTATACAATTTAATGTGTAATTTTTACATTATTATCAAAGTTAGTGAAATGAGTATAAAATAATCTTGAAAAATAAACTCAATATATTCTGTTCGTTTTATTAACCCGTTGATCTTCTTTTATATTGATAAAACCTGATTTCTAAAAGAGCAACTATGGTTTATAAGTGTTTAAAAAAAATCTGGGAATATTCAAAAAAATATAAATCAGGTTGAATTAGGTGATTGCGATATTTCAGTTTATTTTCGCACCTCGTTAAAAACATAAAAAATAATCCTATGGTTGATGTTATTTTGGGCTTACAATGGGGCGATGAGGGCAAAGGAAAAATAGTAGATTTTTTTGCAAAAGACTATGATTTGATAGCCCGTTTTCAGGGAGGCCCAAATGCCGGTCATACTTTGTATGTAGGCGATAAAAAGGTAGTACTTCACCAAATACCCAGTGGTATATTTCATGAAGAAAAAACAAATTTAATTGGCAATGGAGTAGTGTTGGATGCAGTTACGCTTCGTAAAGAATGCGATGCAGTGGCAGCTTTGGGTGTAAACTATAAAAAGAATTTATACATTAGCGAACGTACTCACTTAATTTTACCAACGCATAGGGCTTTAGATAAAGCAAGCGAGCAATCAAAAGGCGAAGAAAAAATTGGCAGCACTTTAAAAGGTATTGGGCCAACCTATATGGATAAAACCGGTAGAAATGGTTTGCGTGTAGGCGATTTGCTCGATAAAAATTTTACCACCCAATACATTAAACTTCGTTTAAAACACCAGCGCCTGCTCGACAACTTTGGCTTTCATGAAGATATTACTGCATGGGAAGAAGAGTTTTTTGAGGCAGTAGAATTTTTGAGAACTTTCAAAATTGTAAATGGCGAATATTTTTTAAACGAAAAGCTGGCTCTGGGCCAAAGAGTATTGGCAGAAGGGGCGCAAGGCAGTATGTTGGATGTAGATTTTGGAACATTTCCTTTTGTTACCAGTAGCAATACCATTACAGCCGGTGTATGTTCGGGCTTAGGAGTAGCTCCACAAAAAATTAAAGAAGTAATAGGTATCACCAAGGCTTATTGTACAAGAGTAGGCGGAGGCCCTTTCCCCACAGAGCTATTGGATGAAACTGGTGATTATTTACGCAATGCAGGAAATGAATTTGGAAGTACCACCGGAAGACCCCGCCGATGCGGCTGGATTGACGGAATTGCACTGCAATTTGCTTGCATGATTAACGGCGTTACTCAATTAGTAATGACAAAGGCTGATATTTTAGATGGATTAGACGAATTGAAAGTATGCAATGGGTACAAAATAGATGGAGAAGAGAAGAACTTTATCCCTTTCCAAATGAATAAAGTAAACATTGAGCCTCAATACCAATCATTAGAAGGCTGGAAAACAGATATTAGTGCCATTTCTAATTTTGAATCAATGCCACCGGCAATGAAAACATATATTGATTATTTAAACAACTTAATTAAGGTTCCTGTAAAATACATAAGCAATGGCCCTGGCAGGGAGCAAATTGTAGTTGTGTAAAAATCACAAAAAAAATAATTGAAAAAATTTGGCTAATTAAAAATCCTTTGGAAATTTTACAGTATTAATATCTACGAGCATGGCAACTAAACCCGGTAACGAAAAAAAAACAAGCGCAAAAAAAACTGCGGCTACTGATGAACCAATAATGAAAGGTCCTGCAAAATCAAAAAATGAAGAAGAGGATGAGGATGATTTTGAAGAAGAGGAAGATGTAAAGTCTAAAACATCTAAAGGCAAGGGGTCATCAAAAAAGAAAAGCGATGATGATGACGATGAGGAGGAAGAAGAAGCAGAAGACGATTGGAATAAGGCAGAAGAAGACGATAATTGGGATCCCGACTTTGAAGAATTTGATATGCCTAAATCAAAAGGAAAAAAATCGGGCGGAAAAAAATCATCGGATGAAGAGGAAGACGATTTAAAAATGGATGATGATTTTAAAGAGTTTGGTTTATTTGATGATGATGGTGGCGGTGGATTTGATGACGATGATGATT
The DNA here is from genome assembly GCA_002352045.1 of Chitinophagaceae bacterium UBA2793. GTDB lineage: Bacteria > Bacteroidota > Bacteroidia > Chitinophagales > Chitinophagaceae > Ferruginibacter. Next base: position 18,843 of record DEHT01000015.1, read on the forward strand.
ATTAAACTTAGCAGTGCAATCAAAACAATTTACAGTTAACAACTATAATAGTTTTAAAAACAAAATGCTGAATTGGGCAAACCGATTCAGCATTTTTTGTTTGCTCGATAATAATCATTACAATTTTGAAACTCCTGCTTTTGAATGTATGCTGGCAGCAGGCTCTAAAAGGTCAATAGAACTGCAAGAAGGCAATGCTATTCAAAGCCTTCAATCTTTTTTTGAACAAAAACCCTCCTGGTTGTTCGGCCATTTGGGATACAATTTAAAAAATGAAATAGAGCAATTAATATCAACCAAAAAGGCCCCTATAGATTTTGGAAACGGTTTCTTTTTTGAACCTCAATGCTTACTTCAATTAAATGAAACTACCGTAAATATTTATGCCGATGGAGAAGAGCAAAAAATTTTCGACCACATTTGTTCCTTAGAAGAACAGGAAGTGCAAGAAGAAGTAGAAAAAATACAGGTTCAAAAAGTATTGAACAAAGAAAGTTATATTGAAATAATTAAAAAACTTTTAGCACATATAAAGCGTGGCGATTGCTATGAAATAAATTTTTGCCAGCCTTTTTTTGCAAATAATGTAAGTATAAACCCGGTATCAATCTATAAACGATTGGTTCTTCAATCGCCGGTTCCATTTGCCGCATTGTACAAAATCAACAATGCTTACTGTATTTGTGCCAGTCCGGAAAGGTATCTTAAAAAAACCGGACAGGAGTTAATATCCCAACCCATAAAAGGCACCAGTCAACGAAATCATTCTAATGCACAACAAGATGAAGCCAATGCCAATTATTTAAAACAGAGCCAAAAGGAAAAAAGTGAAAATGTAATGGTGGTTGACCTGGTTCGAAACGATTTAAGCCGGGTTTGTGAAGAAGGTTCAGTTTATGTAAAAGAACTGTTTGGCATTTACAGTTTTCCGCAGGTACATCAAATGATTAGTACCGTTGCAGGAAATTTAAAAACTAATTTGCCTTTTACCGAAGCTATTAAAGCAAGCTTTCCAATGGGTTCTATGACGGGTGCTCCCAAAAAAAGAGTAATGGAATTAATAGAGCAATACGAGCCGGTTGGCCGTGGATTGTTTTCCGGTTCTATTGGCTATATTAATCCAAAAGCCGACTTTGATTTTAATGTAGTGATAAGAAGTATTTTTTATAATGCAGAGGAAAAATTACTTTCTTTCTCAGCCGGCAGCGGCATTACTTTTTACAGCGAGCCGGAAAAAGAATATGAAGAGTGTTTAATGAAAGTAGAGGCAATAGAAAAAGTACTAAGCGGCTAAATTATTTTGATTTCTTTTTTGCCCCTCGTTGATATTTTTGAGGATACACGGTTTTGTTTTCCGGTATATTATAATCGCCCAAATAGTACTGCACACATTCATTTAATATTTGGTATTTGTTGGTAAGAAATAATTGCATTTTATCACCGGGTAAAATTAGTTCGTATTGACCGTTATCCTGCAAGCCCTGGTCAAAACCGGGGTTGTAGCGATTAAACGCAGCAATATCCATCGAAATGTTTTTTGCAATTATCAACGAATTGTATTTACCGGAAATGTTTTGTTTTTCTGCCTGCTCCATTTCTGCAACAGAAAGTATCGGCTTTCGATCGTAAGGATTGGAGCCACCAACTAGTGCAATACCATTATTAATATTTGCAGTACCGGTAGTTACGCCTCCTTGCCCTTCCATTACATAGTGAGTGGCAATAAATTTTTTCACATGGTTGCGGCTTTCTTGCGGCAAATAATATTGAAGATTCCAAAAATTTTTGCTGCCGCTTTTTTTCATGGCACTATATACTCTACCAGGTCCGCCGTTGTATGCTGCTATCACCAACAGCCAGTCTTTGTTCATTTGTTTATACAGCGTAAGCAGGTAGCGGGCCGCAGCATGGGTGCTTTTATAATAATCTCTTCTTTCGTCATAAGATGCATTTACTACAAGGCCATAATCACGGGCTGTATAGGGCATAAATTGCCAGGGGCCACCGGCACCCACCCAACTGGTAGCAGCCGTACTCAAATTGCTTTCAATTACAGCCAAATATTTTAATTCTTTTGGTAAGCCGTATTGCGAAAATATATTGTCAATTAAATTGAAGTAAGGGGTACCCCAGCTTTTCATGCCCAGCAAATGTTTGCTATATCGGCGAAGGTAATCCTGCATATAACTTTCGGCATGAGGATTTACCTGGCTTGAATAAGGTAGTTTGGGATTATATGCAAACGATGAAAAAAGATTTTTAAATCCATAGCGGGTAAGCTGGCTGAAATATTCAACCTTATCTTGCTTTGGCATTTTTTTTTGAGCTACTATTTCGTCAATCAACTCATTTTCTGCAAGGGTGTCTTTTGCAGTTAATGTAGCTCCCGGTAATATTATTTCAGAAGCAGGCACTTGCTGTGCATACACAGCGTTATTGCTCCATGCAAAAAAGAAAAAAATTATGCCGAAGAATTGTTTCATTTTAATTTGGGTTCTCCTTGGAATAATTTTCCAGGAGATGCTTTGATATGCCCAGCAAAGTTAATTCATTCCCTCTTTTGGTAAGTACCTGTAGCCCAAAGGGCATGTTATTGCTATGTGAAAACAATGGCAAAGAAATTCCCGGAACTCCGGTTAGGTTTGCCAAAACGGTATAAATATCTGCCAAATAAACGGCAATAGGGTCTTTAACCGATTTGCCAAATTCAAAAGCTGTTTCGGGGCTATTGGGCAAAAGAATGGCATCGTAATTGGCAAAAATGGTTTCCATTTTATTAACCAGCATGGTCCGTATTTTTTGCGCTTTGCTATAATAGGCATCGTAGTAGCCGGTACTTAATACAAAAGTGCCCAACATTATTCTTCGCTTTACCTCAATGCCAAACCCTTCAGTACGGTTGTTTCTGTAAAATTCTTCCAGGTTGGTTGGTTGAATTTCGCTTTGATGGCCATAGCGCACTCCATCGTACCTGCTTAGGTTGCTGCTTGCTTCTGCAGTGGTAAGTACATAATAAGAAGGTACAATTAAATCTATCAAATCAAAATCTATTTCATCCACCGTATGCCCGTTTGCTTTTAAATTATTGGCAAGCGTTTTTATTTTTTCACTTATTTCTTTATCAATAGAAGCATGGCCAAAGGCTTGTGGGAAATAGCAAAAACGGTATTTTTTTTCCTTTTGATTTTTGATGGGGTAGAGGCCTGTTGCAGGTTTTGCAAACATTGTACTGTCTTTTTCATCGGGCTTACTCATTATTTCAAGCAGCAAAGCAACATCATCTATATTTTTTCCAAAAATTCCAATTTGGTCAAATGATGATGCATACGCTAATAACCCATAACGGGAGAGTTGTCCGTAAGAAGGTTTTAAACCAATGATTCCACAAAAGTCAGCAGGCTGCCTTACCGAACCGCCGGTATCGCTCCCCAAACTTAACATGCATAATCCGGCTTGTGCAGCTACGGCACTTCCTCCCGAAGACCCGCCGGGAACTCTTGTATTGTCTTTTGCATTCAAAACTTTGCCGTACGCAGAGTTTTCATTGCTGCTGCCCATGGCAAACTCATCGCAGTTGCAATTTCCTATAATGATGGCATCTTCGTCTATTAGATGCTGTAAGGCTGTTGCTGTATATAAAGAATGAAAATTGTTTAAAATTCTTGATGCCGCAGTTACCCGATGGCCTTTGTAGCAGATAACATCTTTAATGGCTATCACTACACCATGAAGCAGTTTGATGGGCTCCCCTGCTTTTCGTTTTTCATCCAGTTCTTTTGCCTTTTGCAATGCTTCTGTTTGGTACACTTCTACAAAAGCATTGAGATGAACATTTTTATTTATTTCATTAAGATAATGTTCAACTACATCTGTGCAGGTGGTTATCTTGTTTTTTAATTGTTGATGATAGGCCGGTATAGACTGGAATGAAAACATTTAGCTGAGTGCTTGTTGTAGCTTAAAAATAAGCCGGAGTGAACAGGGGTAAACTGTCAACTCCGGCTGAGAATTTTTTTTGAACAGGTGTTATTAAGATTCCTGTTTGGTAACAATGGTAGATTGGGAATTGGGTTTTTCCTTCATTCCTTCTTCTATTTCACTTTTTACGGTGTCTTTTGCATCTTTAAATTCACGCATACCTCTACCAATACCTCTCATAAGCTCAGGAATTTTTTTACCTCCGAATAGTAATAAAACTACTAAAACAATCAAAATCCATTCGCCTCCACCCGGAAGTGAAAATAATAATACCTGGTTAATCATATTCAAAAACATGGTTGATAATTTAGAGTGTAAAGATAAACCATTTTGACCATCTGCTACAACAAAGGTTTATTGCACAGGTATAAGGGTTACAAAACAAATTACCTCACATACCTCCCGCATTTGGCTTTTCCGTTTGCAGCTTCATACGGACTGATACCTCGGGCGCATGAACTTAAATAAAGTGCTGCCGAAAATACGGCAATACAAAGCAATAGTTGTTTGTTCTTCATAAATGAAAATTGTGGTTTGAGGTTAAGAAATAAGTAAACGTAAAAGTAAAATCTATAGAGGTATCAATTGTGGATTCTAAAAATAGGAAAAAAAGCTAATACCCAAACATTTTGACAAAAAAAAACTCCGAAAGCCAGCTTTCGGAGTTTTGCATTATTGTATATAATAATATTAGGCTTTTTTAGCCACTGCCATTCTTTTTTCTTTAATACGAGCACTTTTTCCGCTTCTTTCACGCTGAAAGTAAAGTTTTGCTCTACGCACACGGCCTACTTTATTTACCAGTATGCTGTCAATATTAGGTGAAAACACTGGGAACAAACGTTCTACACCTATGCCATCACTTATTTTACGTACTGTAAATGAAGCGGTTGCGCCGGTACCCTGGCGTTTAATAACATCGCCTTTAAAGCTTTGGATACGCTCTTTGGTACCCTCTACAATTTTATAATTAACGGTAACATTGTCACCGGCTTTAAAGCTTGGGATGCTTGCTTTTGTTGTCAGTTGTTCATGAACAAAGTCAATTGCGTTCATATTGCTTAATTTTTCGGACGGCAAAGGTAAGGGTTAATGTTTATAAACAAGCAGTGAATTAAAAGTTTTTTAAAAATTCTCCCCTCAATCTAAGATGCAGTAAATCTTTTAACAGATTTACCTTGCTATATTAATAGCCCTTTTCTCTCTTATTACTGTTACTTTAATTTGCCCAGGAAAGGTCATTTCGGTTTGAATTTTTTGAGCAATTTCAAAGCTCAGTTTGTCGCTGTCGGCATCGCTCACCTTTTCCGATTCCACTATTACCCTCAACTCCCTACCGGCCTGTATTGCATAAGCTTTTTCCACTCCATTGTAAGCCAGGGCTAAGTTTTCGAGGTCTTTAATGCGCTGAATGTATTGCTGCATAATTTCTCTACGGGCACCGGGCCTTGCACCGCTTATAGCATCACAGGCCTGGATAATGGGAGAAATTACATATTGCATTTCCATTTCATCGTGGTGTGCGCCTATGGCATTTACTACCGCAGGGTTTTCACCATATTTTTCAGCAAGTTTGGCGCCTAATAAGGCGTGGCTTAGTTCTGTTTCTTCATCGGGCACTTTACCAATATCGTGAAGCAAACCTGCACGCTTGGCCAGTTTTGGGTTTAAGCCCAGTTCCGAAGCCATAATGGCGCATAAGTTGGCCGTTTCTCTACTATGCATCAACAGGTTTTGGCCATAAGAACTGCGGAAACGCATACGGCCTACCATTCTTATTAATTCTTTATGCAGGCCATGAATACCCAGTTCAATGGCGGTTCTTTCGCCAATGTCCATTACCTGGTCGTCTAATTGCTTTTTGGTTTTTTCTACCACTTCTTCAATACGAGCCGGGTGAATGCGGCCATCGGCCACTAAGCGTTGAAGCGAAAGGCGGGCAACCTCTCTTCTCAATGGGTCAAAAGACGATAGCACAATTGCTTCAGGTGTATCGTCCACTATTAAATCAACTCCGGTGGCAGCTTCAATGGCACGAATATTTCTACCTTCTCTACCAATAATGGAGCCTTTTATTTCATCGCTTTCAAGGTTAAAAACGGTGATTGAGTTTTCTATGGCCTGTTCGGCAGCCGTGCGCTGTATGGTTTGAATTACAATTTTACGGGCTTCTTTACCTGCCTTTTGTTTGGCGTCTTCAATAATCTCTTGTTGCAGGCTGAGCGCCTTGCTTTGAGCTTCTTGCTTAAGGCTTTCTATTAATTGCGATTTGGCCTCTTCGGCACTCAATCCGGCCACTTTTTCCAATCGGCGTATATGCTCTTCCTGGTGCTTTTCCAATTCGGTACGCTTAATATTCACTACTTCAATCTGGCGATTGAGGTTTTCTTTAATGGCTTCGTTTTCTTTAACTTGTTTTTCCAGGTTACCTTCTTTGACATTGATGCTTTGCTCTTTTTGTTTAATGCGGTTTTCACCTTCATTAATTTTTTGGGTGCGCTGCATTACTTCCTTGTCGTGTTCGGCCTTTAGCTGTACAAACTTTTCTTTGGCCTCCAGTTCTCTTTCTTTCTTGTAAGTATCGGCTCTTAACTGCCCTTCCGAAACTATTTTTTGCGCCTGAATTTCTGCTTCCTGAATTTTTTGTTGGGTGTTTTTGGCAAAAATGAATTTACCCAGGATGATGCCGATTATTAATGCAGCAGCACCTATAATGATGGAAAGTATATCCATTGGATGTTCTTGTTTTGTTTTGATTTACAATATAATACGTCCTCTCTGTTAACATAATTGAATCAGTGAGATTGTTTGGGAGCGAAGATAGGAATTTTGTTGCTGAAAAGAATGAGCCTTGAATTAGAGTAGTTTCTAAAATTGTAACAAGGTGAATAGCAAAAAAAAGTAATACAAGGGTTAAGTTCGTTATACGACTGTATAAAATAATGAACTCCGAATTTTCAAATATATCTTCACAACAATCCGTATCAAAGCTCATTGTTTGCAGATAGTGGCTCGAAGCTTATTTAATCATCATCTTAAAGTAAATATGAAAATACCGGCTATTTTACAAATGCTTATCCATCAGCCCTTCCAATTTTTTTAATAGCTCTATAAACTCCACTTGGTTGCTGCCCAGTTTTTGTTGCTCTGCGGCCTGGGTAGCATACCATATTATTACCATGGCAATATAATCCTGCATATCCTGGCCGGCAAACTGGCTTTTGTATTCTATTATTTTATCATTGATGGTTTTTACGGTACGGCGTATTACTTCCTCATCCTGCGGATTAGTTTTAATGCGATAAGTACGATCGCCAATTACAATATTTACCGGTATTAATTCACTCATAGTAATTACTGGCTAAGCAGTGCAATACATTTATCAATATTCTTTATGTGTTGATTGAGCTTTTGCTCCATTTCTTTTTTTTCTGCCGGAGCCATTTCGCTCACCGATGCTTTTAAAATCAGGTTTTGCTCATGCAAAGCAGCAAATTGCTCAACATATTCAAGCTTTTCAGTTTGCAACAATTCAAGCTGTTCTTTTTGCTTAGCATTGTCGGCTTTTAACAATTCGTACTGCCTCAGCAATAGCTGAAGTTTTTTTTGTACACTGGTTATATGGTTGTTTAGTTCCGACACGGTTGCATTGTTAGTTGATAAGTTGAATTGTTGATAAGTTTAATAGTTGATAAGTTGAATTGTTGATTAGTTTGTTATTCAAAAGAATAAATGAACTATTAAGAATTGAAGCAATCATACCACACTCTCCACTTTCCATTTTCAACTTTCCACTCTCAACTCTCCACTTATCATTTCCTTACTTCTGCGTTCAATTGTTTTTCGCAAACAGCAACTATTTTATTCATCATTTCATCAATTTCTTTATCGGTAAAAGTTTTGTTGTTATCGCTAAAGGTGAAGTTTACTGCCAATGATTTTTTGCCTGCTCCCAATTTATCACTTTCAAACACATCGAATAATTTTACAGTTTGCAGTGCCGAAATGCCTGCGCCAGAAACTGCTTTACGTATTTGCGTATAAGTAATTTCTTTATTGATTAGCAAAGCCAGGTCTCTTTCTACAGCAGGAAATTTACTTACTTCCACGTATGTAAACTTCTTTGTTTTGCGACAATCCATCAATGCATCCCAATAGATATCCGCATAAAAAACCGGCTGTTTAATGCCGAATTTTTTTAAAGTGTTGCCTTCTACAGCGCCTACCATTCCTATCACTTTATTTTTTATCGAGATAGTAGCTACCAATTCAAAATTGGTATCAGTAGTTGGTTGAAAAAGGGCATTGCTAATACCTGCTGTTGCCAATATTTTTTCACAAACGCCTTTTATAAAATAAAAATCAGTTTTTGCGGCTTTTTGATTCCATGAAGCATGCTGCATATTGCCGGTGGCATATAAACAAAGATGATTCAATTCCGAATAAGTTGCTGGTCCGCCGGAACTGTATGTTTTGCCATTTTCAAACAATAGCAAGTCGATGCTTTTTCGATTTATATTATGAGCAATTACTTCAAGGCCGGAGTGCAACATTACAGGGCGCATCATGTCCAAATCTGCACTTAGGTTGTTTATCATTTTTACCGAACCCGCTAATATATTTTCATCGTAGTAAGCACTATTGCTGATGCTGTTTGTAAATATTTCGTTGAAACCAAGCCCGGTTAACTGACCTGCTAATTTTTCTCTTAAAGTAACACTGTCCGAAATGGTATCATTTGACGGGGCAATGCTTATAGTAGAAGGAATTTCTACATTATCCAGCCCATCAATTCGCATTATTTCCTCTACAATATCTGCCGGCAGGTTAATGTCGGGTTTGCTAAAAGGAACATTTACCCAAAGCTCATCGGGGCCTTCTTTAATCAAACTAAAACCTAAAGAGACCAAAATGTTTTTTACGGCATCGCCATGATAATTCTTTCCACTCAATTTTTTTAAGTAATGATATTTTAATGCAACGGCCGCAGGGCTTGCCGGTTCGGGATACACATCAATGATTTCGCCATCTATTTCTCCACCACATATTTCTACTATTAGTTCGGCAGCACGTTTTAAAACATTTACGGTGTTGCTAATGTCAACTCCTTTTTCAAAACGGGTAGCAGCATCTGTACGCAGTCCATGAAACAGCGATGTTTTTCTAATAGTTTGAGGATTGAACCAGGCGCTTTCTAAAAAAATGCTTTTAGTAGTAATGGTTACACCGCTTGTAATGCCACCATATACACCTGCTATGCACATGGGTTCCTGAGTATTACAAATCATTAAATCGCTTGCAGAAAGTTTTCTTTCTTTATCATCCAGGGTTTTAAATAAAGAACCCTCTGGCATATTTTTTACAACAATTGCATTTCCTGTAATTTTCTCGGCATCAAAGGCATGTAATGGCTGGCCTGTTTCGTGCAAAATAAAATTGCTGATATCTACAATATTGTTGATTGATTTTACTCCAATTGCATTTAGTTTTTGTTTGAGCCATTGCGGGCTTTCTGCAACTGTTATACCACTGATGCTTACACCGGCATAGCGAAGGCAATCTATTTTATTTTCAACTATCACCGAGATAGGTGCAGGTTTTCCATTTGTTTTAATACTGTTTTTATAGGGCAACACTACAGAAGTTCCCTTTTTATCGTGATGGCTTAGCCATGCGCAAACATCTTTTGCCACACCCAAATGGCTCATAGCGTCCATTCGATTGGGTGTTAAACCAATTTCATAAATATAATCTTCCTGTACTTCATACAAAGAAACAGCAGCTATTCCTACTGGTGTATCCTCCGGTAAAACCAATATTCCTTCATGATTATTGCCTAAGCCAATTTCATCTTCGGCGCATATCATACCATTACTTTCTACTCCCCTAATTTTTGTTTTCTTTAATGTTATAGGTTCAGCATTTGCAGGATAAATAGTGGTTCCGGCAGTGGCTAATATTACTTTTTGGCCTGCAGCAGCATTGGGTGCTCCGCAAACAACCTGCAAAATTTGGGTACCTGTATTTACTTTGGTAATTTTTAATTTATCTGCATCGGGATGCTTTTCACATTCCAAAATTTCGGCTGTAATAAGGCCTTGTAAACCACCTTTAATGCTTTCGTATTTTTCCAGGCTTTCTACTTCAAGTCCTATGGCGGTAAGAATTTTACTTAATTTTTCGGGGTCAATTTTTGCAGGCAGGTAATCACACAGCCAGTTGTAAGAGATCGTCATGTACGCTTATAATTTTCGCTACAAAGATAGTTTTTTTCATACCTAAATAGGGCAGTAAAAATGGAATTGGATTTTGATACATAAAATCTAACTATCGGGCAACATTTTTTTTATTGATTCTTTTTTCCACAGGTGCACAATTTATTTTTGTACCGGAAGAATCGTTGTTGATAAAAACTCATATTTTGATAATGTATTGATATTGCCATGTGCAAAATCCTGTTGATAACCCGTTAATAAGCTAACTTTGTTTGTGAATGAACGGTGGGTAATTAGCAGGATGGAAGTGAATAAAGTTGTAACACGATTTTTTCGTTTGGCTTTTGAATTTATCTTAGCCGCCCAATTAATGTTTTAACCAAAAATTATTTTTACAGATTTAATGTTGTAAATGGGTTTGCAACCGAATTTGTATTTTTTTTAATGAAATAACAGTACTAAAGTAAATGGACCTCAGTAATTTTAATAAAAGTAAAACCGTAAGAAGAAAATTAGACAATGCCCAACTGATGTTTGGCAAAGTACCACCGCAGGCAAAAGAATTGGAGGATGCTATTTTGGGTGCCATCATGCTGGAGAAAGGTGCCTTTGATACAGTTGCCGAAATATTGAAACCGGAATGTTTTTACTTAGATGCCAATCAACGTATTTTTAAAGCAATGCAAGGGTTGGCCATAAAAAGTTTACCCATTGATATGCTTACGGTGGTAGAAGAACTGAGGTTGAGAGAAGAGTTAGAAGTAGTAGGTGGTCCTTATTACATATCTCAACTCACCAATTCGGTTGTTTCTTCAGCAAATATTGAAGCGCATAGCCGCATTGTAATTCAAAAATTTATTCAAAGAGAATTAATACGAATTAGCGGGGAAATTATTGGTGATGCTTACGAAGACAGCACCGATGTATTTGATTTGCTCGATTCGGCAGAAGGTAAATTGTTTGAAATAACAAACAACCACCTTAGAAAAAACTTTGATGATATTGGCAGTGTATTGGTGAAAACGCTGGATCGTATTTCGGATATGCGTAATAGGGAGGATGATATAACCGGTGTTCCTACCGGCTTTCCCACACTCGATAAAATTACGTATGGGTGGCAACCTACCGATCTTATTATTCTTGCTGCCAGGCCTTCGGTGGGTAAAACAGCCTTTGCGCTTAACCTTGCCAGGAGTGCCGCATTAAACCAAAATAAAAAGACTGCAGTGGCATTCTTTAGCTTGGAAATGAGTAGCAGCCAATTGGTACAAAGAATTTTGGCTGCCGAAAGTGAGATATTGCTCGAAAAAATTTCACGGGGCAAATTGGAAGAACATGAAATGCAACAGTTGACCACAAAAGGTTTTGACAGACTGAGCAAGGCACCTATTTTTATTGACGACTCTGCAGCATTGAACATATTTGAATTGCGTGCAAAATGCCGCCGTTTAAAAAACAAGCACAATGTGGGCATTATTATTATTGACTATTTGCAGTTAATGAGTGGCAGCGCCGACCGAAACAGTAACCGTGAGCAGGAGATAAGCAAAATTTCGAGAGACTTAAAAAGTCTTGCAAAAGAATTGCAGGTACCTATTATTGCCCTTAGCCAGTTGAGCCGGGAAGTAGAAAAAAGAAAAGAAGGAAATAAAATTCCACAATTGAGCGATTTACGTGAATCGGGTGCTATTGAACAGGATGCTGACCTGGTAATGTTTTTGTACAGGCCCGATTATTACGAAATGATTCAGGATGAAATGGGCGAAAGCACAAAGGGCGAAACGCATGTAAAAATTGCTAAACATAGAAATGGTAGCCTCGAAACAGTTAAACTAAAAGCACTGCTGCATATTCAAAAATTTATAGAAGAAGATAACAATAATTTTAGTGGTTTTCAACCACAGGGTGGAGGCAATTGGAAACCAATTTCCGGGGGCGGAAACGATGGTGCAGCTATGTACATTCAAAAAGGAAGTAAAATGAACGATGGAGAATTTGATGACGATGCTCCTTTTTAATGTATAATTGATAATGTATAATTGTGAATGGGTAGTGCGCAGCAGTATCCATTTTTTTTGGTTTGTTTTAGGTTACAATATTTTATGCTGTCAATAGTATAATTGAATACATTTGTATCTATGAAAAATAAATACATTTTATCGGTGTTTGTTTTAGGAGTACTACTGCTCATCATTTCCGCCATGCTGAAAATAATGCATAATCCAGGTTCTGAACCTTTGATGCAAGTTTCTTTTGTAGTAATAGTTATTGGCGTATTGTTGTTTATTATAAAACTGCTAGGTAGTAAGCTTCCATTTTTAGAAAAATAGCATTTCGCAAAAGCAATGTCTATCCCTTTTTTTTATAAAGAAGATATTTTTCAAGATGATTCAATGCTTGTATTGGATGAAGATACTTCCAAACATATAGTGCAGGTATTAAGAATGCAAACGAGGGAGAAAGTAAAACTCTGCAACGGTAAGGGAAATATTTTTATTGCTGAGATTTCCGATAACCACCGAAAAAAGTGTACGGTTACTATTGTTGAAAAATTGACAATTGAAAAAAGTGAAACCAATATTTGCATTGCTATTTCTCCCATTAAAAATAATAGCCGCTTTGAATGGTTTTTAGAAAAAGCTACAGAAATAGGTGTTGCAGAAATAGTGCCTGTAATTTGTGAGAGAACCGAAAAGGCTCAATTAAAACCCGAAAGATTAAAAGGCATCTTAGTAAGCGCCATGCTGCAAAGTCAACAAGCATGGCTACCGATACTGCATCCGCCTCAAAAACTTTTAGATTATTTACCAACTGTTCAGGCAGGTGCTACCAAGTTAATTGCGCATTGCATTGAGCATCAAAAAAAATCGTTGAAAGAAATGGAGCCTGCCGATAATGCTGTTATATTAATTGGCCCCGAAGGCGATTTTACTGCTCCTGAAATTGAAGCAGCGCTCAACCAAAATTTTAGGGCAGTTTCTCTTGGCCAAACCCGCTTAAGAACAGAAACGGCAGCAATAGTAGCAGCTACGCTATTATGTATTCAATAATTATTTAGCCTGATCACTGTAGCCCTGCTCTTGTTTTTGTGGTAATGTAGGCTCGTTTAAAGAAACTACATTTCGTTTTTTTGCCCTGCTTACCATAGTCATATTTAGCAGCTCTACAATAAACGAGAAAGCCATACCAAAATAAATATAGTTCTTCATGTGCAGTTCATGTGCAGCTTGGGCATTCCAACCTTCCATTACAAGGCTTAACCCAATCATTACTAAAAAAGAAAGTGCCAGCATTTTTAATGTAGGATGCTTGTGAATAAATGCGGCAATTTTTGGACTGAATAAAAACATTATGGTCATGGCAATTACTACAGCAGCCACCATTATTTCTAAATGTTTTGCTGTGCCACCTGCGGTGATAATACTATCAAAAGAAAAAACTGCATCAATCAACATTATTTGACCAATGGCATTTCCCAAAGAGATACCCGGTTTATTGGCGCTGGCAGCATTGGGGTCTTCGCCTTCGAGCTTGGCATGTATTTCTTTTACCGATTTATAAATGAGGAACAAACCTCCCAACAGCATTACAATACTTGCCAAATCAAACCCTTTGCCTGCAATTGTAAATACAGCTTTACCTTTTTGAGCCAATAGCCAACTGAGGGCCATCAACAACAAACAGCGGGAAATAATGCCGGTTATCATCCAAATACGGCGTGCCCTTTTTTGTTCTTTTACCGATTTTAACCGGTTTAGAATGATGCTAACAAAAATTACATTATCTATTCCCAACACTACTTCGAGTACCACTAAAACTAAGAAGCTGATAATACTTTCGGACGTAAACAGATGTTCCATGCCGCAAATGTATGGTAAAACTTATTGGCACGCACAGGAAGGGTGTTGTAAATATACATTGCCATTTTTGCTGTTCCCATTGCTCTACTATTTAAAATGTTGTTAGTAGCGGGCGACTGAAATATGCCGCTGGTCAGGAGACCAGGCGGCGGAAAATATACATTGCCATTTTTGCTGTTTCCAGTGCTTTACTATTTAAAATGTTGTTAGCAGCGGGCGACTGAAATACGCCGCTGGTCAGGAGACCAGGCAGCGGCGGAAAAGGGTGGGGACAACTTGTCTCCCCCCTTTTAGTTGACACAGCCGGAGGAAAACAGAAACTGAATTGTGCCAATGCACAAGGACTTTTAAGAATCATTCAATCCATTCCATCACCCAAAGCAGAACCATTCAAGCTATGGTTAGCACAGGTTGGTGCAGACCGTTTAGATGAAATCGAAAATCCCGAACTGGCGACACAGCGCACAAGAGAGCTTTACAAACTTAAAGGTTATCCAAACGACTGGATTGAGAAACGAATGAGAAGTATAGCCATTCGTGAAGAACTTACAGGAGAATGGAAAAGCAGAGGCGTAAAAGAGCAGAAAGAATATGCAATCCTAACCGCAGAAATTTCAAAAGCTACATTTGGTTTGACACCGTCTCAATACAAAAAAGTAAAAGGTTTGAAAAGTGAAAACCTGCGAGACCACATGAACGACCTTGAACTTATTTTTTCAATGTTAGGTGAAGCTTCAACGACTGCAATTGTAAAAACTCAAAACCCAAAAGGCTTTGTTCAAAATCAAAAAGCAGCAAGAAAAGGTGGTGGAGTTGCTGGTAAAGCAAGAATAGACCTTGAAACAAAGACAAAACAAAAGGTTGTTTCTCCTGAAAATTATTTGCCAGATTCAAAAAAACATCATCAATTAGGCAAAAAGAAAAAATAGACGGGTGGCAAAGTATGGCTGCAAGTAGCTTGCGTATTTCCTAAATGTAGGCAGACGAAAGCCGTGTTTCAACTGTATTAAATTCTTTAATACGCCGCTGGTCGGGAGACCAGGCGGCGGCGGAGAAAATTTTGAAATGGCGGTTTATGGTTCGCAAAAAAAAACCGCTAAAAAGTTCAACTTTTTAGCGGCAGGAATGTTTTTAAAAAATATTATTTTTTTTCAGCCTCATCATCGCTTCTCCACTCCTTTACTTTATTTTGTAAACTTTCTTTAATGTCGGCAGCTTTTTCTTTAGTAGCATCCCATGCATCTTCGGCCTTATCTTCCACTTTATCCCAAAGTGCTTCTGCCTTGTCTTCTACTTTGTCCCAGGCATCTTCGGCTTTATCTTTTAGGTCTTCAAATTTATCTTTCATTTTATCGAAAAAGCCTTCTTCCTTTTTTTCTACATTGTTGTTTTCTGTACTCATAATATTTAATTTTTAAATGATGAATTGTGTTTTTGATTTCTTCAAAAATAAAGCTTTGATTAAAGTTTTACCGCCTTACAAATATTTTTAACAATTGCCGGGCCCTCGTAAATAAATCCTGTCCAAACCTGTATTAAAGATGCACCGGCATCTATTTTTTCTTTTGCGTCAACGCCTGAGAAAATTCCTCCACTGGCAATAATGGGAACCTGCCCTTTTGTTTTTTGAGCAATGTATTGTACAATTTCGGTACTTCTATTTTTAGCAGGCAATCCACTTAAGCCACCGGCACCTATTTTTTCACTTTTTAATTTTGATGCCCGGCTCAAATTATCCCGGTTTAATGTGGTATTGCAACATACCAGTCCATCGAGTTTAATTTCGAGTGCTAAATCTATTACATCGTCAATTTGAGCATTGCTTAAGTCGGGTGCTATTTTTAATAAGAGTGGCTTTTGGTTTTTTAGTTGTAAATTTTGTTTTTGGAGCACTTCAAAAATTTTTTTCAAGGAAGTTTTTTCCTGGAGCTCTCTAAGCCCCGGTGTATTGGGGCTGCTTACATTCACTACAAAATAATCTACATAAGGATGCAGTGCCAAAAAACATTTTTCATAATCCATCCAGGCTTCTTCGTTGGGGGTTATTTTGTTTTTGCCAATATTGCCACCAATAATTAAATGAGAAGGGTTGCTTTTTAAAGACTGTGCCGCCCTCCAATTTTTTAATCGCTCTGCAATGGCTTCCATACCATCGTTGTTAAAACCCATTCTATTTATAAGTGCTTTGTCGGCCGGCAGGCGAAACAGCCTTGGCTTTTCGTTGCCCTGTTGTGGAAGCGGCGTTACGGTTCCTATTTCTACAAATCCAAAACCAAGGGCTTCCAGTTCGGTGAGGTACAAAGCATTTTTATCGAAACCGGCACCCAGGCCAACTCTATTGGGGAAATGTAGGTTAAACGCAGTAAACGAATAATTGCCCTTTGGCTGAAACATGGCCTTTGCCATTTTTTGTATAAAGCCAATATTGCAAAGGCTCTTGAAAAGGTTCATTGAAAAATAATGCACTTTTTCGGCATCAAAAAAGAAAAGGATGGAGCGTATGGTTTTGTACATGTTTCTTTGTTCGTTTGTCGTTAATTCGTTTCTCGTTTGTCGTTTTGCGTTTCTCGTTTTGCGTTGGTTTGTTTTGTGTTTTCGTTTCGGCAAAAGTAACCTTTGCTTTTTAGTTTTTTAATTTGAAACTGAAATGATAACTTTGGTCTATAAAGTTGCATAAACAACTATTTTGCTGTAACTTGAATGGCTCAATAAAATTAATAACGTACAAGAGTGCGACGCCACGAATGTTGATTGATGGTATATCGCCGGGTACAAAAAAATAAAACATGCAGGAAGCGTATATAGTTGCCGGATACAGAACGGCAGTAACAAAAAGTAAAAAGGGTGGGTTTAGATTTACCCGTCCCGATGACCTGGCTATTGATGTAATTAAAGGTTTGTTGGCTGCTGTGCCACAGCTTGACCCTACGAGAGTGGACGATGTAATTGTAGGAAACGCCGTGCCGGAAGCTGAGCAGGGTTTGCAGGTAGGCCGCATTATTGCTGCCAAAGCGGTTGGGTTTAGTGCACCGGGTATTACCATTAATCGGTATTGTGCCAGTGGATTGGAAAGTATTGCCATGGCTACCGCAAAAATTAGAACCGGTATGGCCGAATGTATTATTGCCGGTGGTACCGAAAGTATGAGCTTAGTGCCTACCGCAGGTTGGAAAACAGTGCCAAGCTATACCATTGCAAAAGATGAACCTGATTATTATTTAAGCATGGGGCTTACAGCCGAAGAAGTGGCAAAAGATTATAAAATAAGTCGTGAAGACCAGGATGAGTTTAGTTTTAATAGCCATGTAAAAGCTGCCAATGCCATTAAAGAAGGTTATTTTAAAAGCGGTATTATTCCTATAACGGTGGAGCAGGTGTATGTAGATGAAAAAGGAAAACGGAAAACAAAAAGTTATGTGGTAGATACCGATGAAGGCGTGCGTACCGATACTACCATTGAAGGGTTGGCAAAACTAAAACCTGCTTTTGCCATGGGTGGTTGTGTTACTGCCGGTAACTCTTCGCAAACGAGTGATGGCGCTGCTTTTGTAATTGTAATGAGCGAAAGAATGATTAATGAATTGGGTTTAAAACCCATTGCCCGCTTAGTGAATGTTGCCAGTGCAGGTGTGCATCCACGAGTAATGGGTATTGGCCCTATTGAAGCTATTCCAAAAGTGTTGAAGCAGGCTGCCATGAACTTAGGCGATATTGATTTAATTGAATTGAACGAAGCGTTTGCATCACAATCTTTGGCAGTGATTAGAGAATTGAATTTGAATAAAGAGATTGTAAATATTAATGGAGGTGCAATAGCATTGGGACATCCGTTGGGCTGCACCGGTGCTAAATTGAGCATTCAATTGATTAACGATATGAAACGCCTGAATAAAAAATATGGAATGGTGAGTGCCTGTGTTGGCGGCGGACAAGGCATTGCAGGGATTATTGAAAATATTCAATAACTAAAATTTCTTATTGATGAAAAAGCCCGGCTGAAAATGCCGGGCTTTATTATTATTCAAATTCTCTTGGTTTGTGTTGCTTATAATGGGGGTCGTAGTGTACAAAAAAACAAATATAAATTACCCTGCTCAGCCGCATGAGCCAGGGTTGTAATACTGTTAATAAAACTGCATTGGCTACCAGCCACCACAGCACACGGTTATCGTTTACNNTGATTACAAACACTGCAATGCTCGGGCATATCAAAAATATGTTTCAGCGAAATTTTTTTGTAGGCATTTGGGTGATTAAACATGGGCCCTTTTCTGCACCTGGGGCAACGCATGGCAAAAATGCTCCAATAAAAATTTGGTTTGGGTGCTTTCTTTATTTCTTCGCTCATAGTTTATCGGTTGATTTGAATTTTATTTTAAAATAGATTATACATACTACCATGCTCAGCACAATGGCATTGGTAAGCCACAAGGGCGTGGAGCCAATTAATATTCCATAAGTGAGCCAAAGGGTAATATTGCAGGTAAGAAAAATTAAAGTGAGCATCGAAAGGTCTTTGGCCGACTTGGTTTTCCAAATTTTAATTACCTGTGGTAAAAATGAAATAGACGACATTACACCACCTACATAGCCCACAATTTCTTTTTGAAGTTCGGTCATAAAAACTTTTGTAGTAATGGATGATAAATAAATTTAGTAGCTTTTATTTTATTTTTGATTTATTGTATTCGCTCAAACATTCCTGCAAATTTCGTCCTTTTGTGTGAATACAATCGCAGAACCTAAGTCCGGCTGTTTTATTCTTACTACCAACGAATTGTTTTTCACATTCCGACCTTGAATTTTTTGGCATTACTTCATGCCCAAAAACAAAATATAGAATGGAAATGCCAACAATCATTATAACTCCTGTAAAAAATAAGGATGGAAATTTGTTATTGTATCTATTAGGTTTTTCTATTAAGCTGTTGTTGGTATCATTACTAAAAGGAAAAATGAATTTCAATTGGTGGTAATTCCAAAAGAGAACATACAGGTTTGCCAAAACCATTAAAGGTGCAGTTACATACGAGCCGTCAAAACGAACTGCAAAGGAAAGGATGCAGATATTGATGATTATAGGAAGATACAGCAATGCACCCAATGTTACTGTTCGGGGAATTAGTATTAGGATGGCTGCCGCAATTTGAGCAATACCAATAGAAGTATAATAAAAACCGGTATGATGGAGCGCTTCTAAATAGTGCCCCATCGGATGGTTGATTGAAAGCCCGCTTGCAAATCGTTCGCCCAATATTTTTGTAAACCCCGATGGTATAAATCCAAGAGCCAAAACTATTCTACAGAAAATTGAGAAGTACAGGAGCCACCTATTTTGCCTTGTTTTAAAATGTAATTTGTCAAGTTTTGAACCGATGTTCATTCTATCTTTTTTTAAATATAACAGGTAGCATTATTTTTTTCTTTCGCCAATTTGCTGGCGCCACATGGCATAGTACAAACCTTTTTCCAGGAGCAATGCGTTGTGTGTACCGGTTTCTACAATTTCGCCTTTTTCTAACACAAATATTTTGTGTGCATGCATAATGGTACTTAACCTATGAGCAATTAAAATGGTTATTTGTTCTTTGCTTTCGGAAATTTCACGAATGGTATTGGTAATTTCTTCTTCGGTTAAAGAATCCAAAGCAGAAGTGGCTTCATCAAAAATTAAAAGCCTGGGTTTGCGAACCAGTGCACGGGCAATAGACAGGCGTTGCTTTTCACCACCACTTAATTTTAAACCGCCTTCGCCTATCATGGTTTCAAGGCCATTGTGTGCCCGGTTTAGTAAAGTAGATGCGGCGGATTTTGTGAGTGCTTCAATCATTTCGGCATCGCTTGCCGCCGGATTTACAAAAGCAAGATTTTCTCTAATGCTGCCACTAAACAAATTGGTATCCTGCGTTACAAAACCAATTTGGCTGCGCAGGTCTTGAAAATTGATATTTTTTTCATCAATACCATTGTACAATATTTTACCATGCTGCGGGCTGTACAGGCCCACTAACAATTTCATGAGGGTAGATTTACCGCTGCCACTTGGGCCTACAAATGCAATGGTTTCTCCTTTTTGTGCGCTGAAGTTAATATTGTCAATAGCTTTTTGTGAAGCCGATTGATGTTGAAAGCTTACCTGTTCAAATACCAGCGATTCGATAGAGCCAATATGCTTGGGTGCGGGCGCCACGTATTCCGGCTCTTTACTCATTAGCCTGTCGTAATTGTTGAGCGAAGCTTCTGCTTCCCTATAAGCAATGATGATATTGCCAATTTCCTGCAAAGGGCCAAATACAAAAAAAGAAAAAACCTGCATGGTTACCAATTGGCCGGCATCCATTTTATCGCCAAAGATTAACCACATTAATAAAAACAAAATAATTTGGCGAAGGGTGTTTACAAAAGTGCCTTGTATAAAACTTACGGTTCTAATGCGCTTTACTTTTTTTAGTTCAAGCGCTAAAATTTTAAAAGTGTTTTTGTTGAGCCTTTTTACTTCTTGTTGCGTGAGGCCTAAGCTTTTTACCAATTCAATATTTCTTAACGATTCGGTGGTAGCTCCTGCCAATGCAGTGGTTTCTTTTACAATGCCCATTTGAATTTTCTTCACTTTTTTGCTGAGTGCATTGGTGATAACAATGAGTAAAATAATGCCACCAAAATAAATGAAGGGTAATCGCCAATCAATGGAGCTGCCATAAATTGCCACTACAATAATGCCTATAATTACCGGGAAAAGAATATTGATAAATGCGGCAATAAATTTTTCGGTATCGGTTCTTACCTTGGTTAAAATGCTGAGGGTTTCGCCACTGCGTTGGTCTTCAAATTGCTGGTAGGGCAGTTTTAAAGCATGTTGCAGGCCATCGGTAAAAATGGTAGCGCCAAATTTTTGTGTAATGGTGTTTTGAAAATAATCCTGGAAGGCTTTGGCAATGCGGCTCACCATGGCCACAATAATGGATGAAACCAACAAAGCCACTACGCCTAAACCATTTTTTTCATCGGGGTTAAATGCATAAAAAAACCGATCCCAATTGTAAGCCACTCCCGCATCGGGTTTTTGATGGGCTGCCGCAAGGTTTACCAGTTTACCCAGGATGATGGGATCAATGAGCGAAAAAATAATATTGATGCCCGCTAATAAAAGCGTGAACGAAACCATCCATTTATAAGGTGCTAAATATTTTAATAAAATTCTCATGAGCAATTAAAAATTGCTGCAAAGTTGGAAGAATTTAACGGAAGGGGCAAATTAAATTAAAGCTCCCTTGGGGTTATTGGAAGAATAGATTACAAAGGAATAAAGGTTTATTGACTGAATATAAAATAGAGTTGCGGTAAAATATAAAAGTGTGTTTAAGCTTGTTTTATGGCTAACAAATTCACAAGGTAATAATGCACAAAGAGTAAATATGCATTTTGCAAGGCTAAATTTTTATTCCATTTCGCCACCGACATTAACCATTAACAATTATACATTACCCATTATCAATTATACATTATCCTCCCCAACCTTCTCTATCCAAACTCCTGTATTGAATGGCTTCGGCCAAATGTTCGGGTTTTATATCGGTACTGTTGCCAAGGTCGGCAATGGTGCGGCTAACTTTTAAAATGCGGTCGTAAGCACGAGCACTCAGGTTGAGTTTTTCCATGGCGTTTTTTAAAAGGTTTTGTCCTACGGTGCTAATGATGCAAATTTCTTTGAGCATTTTACTGCTCATTTGTGCATTGGCATAAGTGCCGGGTGTTTCTTTGTATCGCTCTGTTTGAATTTCTCTTGCAGCAATTACCCGTTCTCTTATTTGTTCACTTTTTTCGGATGACTGAGTAGAGGATAGCTCATTAAATGCAACCGGTGTTACTTCCACATGCAGGTCAATACGGTCGAGTAGTGGCCCCGATATTTTTCCTAAATATTTTTGTACCACTCCGGGCCCGCAGGTACATTCTCTTTCGGGATGATTAAAAAATCCGCAGGGGCAAGGGTTCATGCTTGCAATCAACATAAAACTCGCCGGAAAATCTAACGCCACTTTTGCACGGCTAATGGTTACCCTTCTTTCTTCCATGGGTTGGCGCATTACTTCCAACACCGTTCTTTTAAATTCGGGCAATTCATCTAAAAATAAAACGCCATTATGTGCCAAAGAAATTTCTCCCGGCTGTGGATTACCGCCACCACCTACCAATGCCACATCGGAAATAGTATGATGCGGGCTTCTGAAAGGCCGCTTNNGGCAATATGGTAGGCAATCTTTTTGCCAGCATGGTTTTTCCTGCACCGGGTGGGCCAATTAAAATGGCATTGTGGCCACCGGCAGCAGCAATTTCTAAAGCACGCTTTATATTTTCCTGGCCTTTTACATCGCAAAAATCAATATCAAAAATGCTTTGTGCATAAGCAAATTCCTCACGAGTGTTTACCACAACGGGTTGCAG
>DEHT01000015.1:41451-41579 GCA_002352045.1 Chitinophagaceae bacterium UBA2793
GCGGTGCCCGATTTTTTAATGTCGGCCGGTGCAAGGTTTACCACTAATTTGGTGCGGGGCATATACAATTTTATGCTCTTGATTGCACTCTCAACTCTTTGCAAGCTTTCTTTAACGGCATTATCGGG
>DEHT01000048.1:0-20492 GCA_002352045.1 Chitinophagaceae bacterium UBA2793
ATGCCAAAATAATCCATAAAAGATTTTGACGTGCCGTAAATTAATGGTTTGCCTACGGCATCTTCATTTCTACCACTAATAATTACCAAATCTTTTTCCAACAATTTTTGAACTGCATAATCGCAGTTTACACCACGAATGCTTTCAATTTCACTTTTGGTAATGGGTTGTTTATAGGCAATAATGGCCAGTGTTTCCAACGAAGCGGTTGACAATTTTTTAATGAACTTATCGCCATTGAGTAATGCTACCGTTTTGTGATAAGCAGGTTTGGTTAAAAACTGCCATCCACCGCCGCTTTGTTTTAATTCAAATGCATAAAATTCTGCATCGTATTTTTCTTTTATGCCTTCAATGGCAGCTTCTACCTGGTCCATGCTGGCACGGTCTTCAATAAAACCCAAAGCATTGTTTACAAACTCTGTAACTTCCAAAGCTGTTAAGGGCTTATCGCTTGCAAAAATTAAAGCCTCTATGTGGGGAATAATCTGGCTGATTTCCATTTGTAATTTGCTAATGTGCTAATCTGCACTCGTAATAGTATTTAATCATTCGGACCGGTATTAGCAAATTAGCAAATTAGCTAATCAGCTAATTAAAACTTAACCTTGCAATGCGGCCGCTCCACTTACAATTTCTGTCAACTCGGTGGTAATGGCTGCTTGTCTTGCACGGTTATAACTGATCTTTAATGACTTCAATAATTCGTTTGCATTATCGCTTGCTTTGTCCATTGCCGTCATACGGGCGCCATGCTCACTGGCATTGCCATCCAATACGGCTTTGTACAATTGAGTGTTTAAAATTTTTGGCATCAGTTCGGTAATCAAAGCTTCTTTGCCGGGTTCAAAAATAAAATCCGATTTTTTTACAGCACCCTGGTTGCTCACTTTAGGAACGGGTAAAAATTGTTCGGCAATATATTGTTGAGAAGCTGCATTTTTAAATTCACTGTAAATCACTTCCACGGCATCGGTTTCTTTATTGGCAAAAGCATCCATTGCATACTTTGCAGCGGCCTGTACTTTTTCGAAACTGAGGCCGGTAAAAATATCCCAAAAGTTGGCTACAACATTGTATCCATTCTTGCTGAAATGCTCATAAGCTTTTTTACCAATGGGCAATACCTGTACATTGCCTTTGGCGTTTTGTGCAGCATATTTATCTTTAATAACCTGCTTGGTTAATTTAATGAGGTTACTGTTGTATCCACCACAAAGGCCACGGTCGCTGGTAACTACAATTATCAATGCTTTTTCAACCGGCCTTTCTACTGCAAGGTCCATAGCCACATCTCCTTCGCTACTGCTTACGATATTACTCAGCATTTCCTGCAGTTTTTGAGCATAGGGACGCATTTGCGTAATGGCATCCTGTGCACGGCGCAATTTTGCCGCACTCACCATTTTCATTGCTTTGGTAATTTGTTGGGTGCTTTGAACACTTTTTATCCGGTTTCTAACCTCTTTTAATGCGCCGCTCATGTAATCTTATTTTTTAATTGGTGGGCAAAATTAAGGCAAAAAGCTCAATCACCCGTTTATAAAAAAGGTTTTTAAAAGGCAAAGGAATTTAAGCGAGACTTATTGTGGAAAAAACCGCTTATTTGGCCCTTTTCATGCGTGAAAAAGGGTAGCCGGCACAACCCTTTTTTGGATTTTGCCGGTCGGCAGCAGGGGTATTGGTAGCAGTTTCTTTATCGGGCGCTTTATAGGCCGTAAGGCAAAATCCCCATCGCCAGGGTTCCATATTGCTAAATTGAATAATGTCTATCCTGGAAAATAAACCTGCACCGGAAATATTGTCTTTGTCATTTTGCGCTATTAAATATTGCTCTTTTTTGTTGTATAAAATCAGGTTGTATTTTGCCCCCGGATGTTGTATGAAACTGTTTTTTGTAACCGTATATTGAATATCGTAATCGTCGGTAAAATTTCCCAGCAGGCTGGTATCGGTTAAAACTTTATTATTAGTTAGAGCGGAGGACGGTGCACTACAGTTTTGTAATGATATGCCCAGGCAAATGCTGCAAAAGAAAAATAGTAATCTCATAAATTAATAACAGGATACAATGCTCGATACTATTTTATACAATAGTAACTTCTATACCCATTTCTTTTAATTGCTGTAAGTAATGATCCGATATGCCACTGTCGGTAATAATTTGATCTACCTCTTCTAACCCGCAAATTCTGCCAAAACCTCTTTTGCCAAATTTACTACTATCGGTAAGAAGGATAGTCTTTTGAGCTGCTGCAATCATCTTACGGTTGAGCTGCGCTTCCATAATATGAGTGGTGGTAATGCCAAATTCTGCATCAATGCCATCTACCCCTAAATACAATTTACTGCATGAAAAATCTTCCAGCATTTTTTCGGCGTAAGGCCCTGTGCCGGATGATGAACTTTTTCTAAGGGTGCCACCTAATACAATTACTTCAATATCGGGGTGTAGGTTTAATTCCATTGCTACATTTAATGCAGATGTTAATACCGTTAATTTTCCCTTTGGTTGAATGGCTCTTGCCAAAAATTGTACGGTAGTACCCGATGCAATGATGATAGAGTCTTCGGGTTCTATTAATGCAGCAGCAACTTGTCCGATACTTGTTTTTTCTGTAGCCTTTATATTTTCTTTCTCACTTACATGCCGGTCGGTTGCATAAGGGTTGCTGAGTGTGGCTCCGCCATGGGTTCTATGAAGCAGGTTTTTTGTTTCCAACAGCGTAAGATCCTTTCGAATGGTAACCGAAGAAACATTTAAATGATTACATAAATCCACCACCGTAACCTTTCCTTCTTTGTTGATACTGTCTAAAATATGTTTATGCCTTTCAGAAAGGCTCAGTAAAGATTGATTGTTTTCTAAAGACATAGCCCAAAGTTGTGTTTAAATAACTGAATTTCAAAAACAAAACATTTGAATGGAATGCAATTATTTGTTGAGAAACTATAAAAAATAAAATTATTTCAAAATGTTTTGTTTTTATTGATTTAATTTTCTTTAACTTTCGTTTTTATAAAAAAAGCTTTCGTTTTATTTTAATATTAATATAACCTGAAAGTAACCAAAACTTAACAGTGAACCCCGAATCAACAAATAGAAAAAATTTACTGGGCCGAATTACTAACCAGGCCCAATGGGATTTATTGGTAATTGGAGGCGGCGCTACCGGCTTGGGAGTTGCATTAGAAGCCATAAGCAGGGGCTATAAAACCTTGCTGGTAGAGCAGGCCGATTTTGCCAAAGGAACTTCCAGCCGCAGCACCAAACTGGTACATGGTGGCGTAAGGTACCTGGCGCAAGGTGATGTAAAATTGGTGCGAGAAGCAAGTATTGAAAGAGGGCTATTGCATAGAAATGCACCGCATCTTGTAAAAGATCAAACTTTTATAGTGCCGGTATATAGCTTTTGGAGCCGCCTCAAGTATAGTATTGGATTAAAATTGTACGACCGTATTGCCGGAAAACTTAGCCTGGGGCATTCGGTATTTATTTCAAAAGAAGAAACCATAAAAAAACTCCCCGGAATTAAAACGCAAGGTTTAAAAGGTGGAGTATTGTACTACGATGGACAGTTTGACGATTCGAGACTGGCCATCAACTTAGCGCAAACTATTATTGAGCAGGGTGGAGTAGCTATTAATTATGTAAAAGTTACCGGCCTTCACAAGAATGCCAATGGTACAATAAATGGTGCAAGTTTAATAGATACCGAATCGGGAACGCTTTTGAATGTAAATGCCAAGGCGCTGGTAAATGCTACCGGTGTTTTTGTGGATGATATTCTGCAAATGGATAAACCCGGAAGCGCAAAAACAATTTGCGCCAGCCAGGGTGTGCATGTAGTGTTGAGTAAATCTTTCTTTCCCTCTGAACATGCGCTTATGATTCCGCAAACAAGTGATGGCCGGGTTTTGTTTGCTGTACCCTGGCACAATAAAGTGGTAGTAGGTACAACCGATACGCCGATAAAGGATGTAGTGTTGGAACCTGTGGCGCTTGATAAAGAAATTGATTTTATATTAGATACTGCCGGTGCTTATCTAACAAAAAAGCCTACACGAAATGATGTGTTGAGTGTATTTGCCGGCTTAAGACCACTTGCTGCACCACAGGGTGAGCAACAACAAACCAAAGAAATATCCCGAAGCCATAAAATAATAGTATCTCCATCAAAACTTTTTACCATGCTGGGTGGCAAATGGACTACCTATCGAAAAATGGGAGAAGATATGCTGGATAGTATTGAAAAAGAACTGCAATGGCAGTTTACCACATCCGGTACAGCTACAATGCACATTCATGGATATTCTGAAAACACTAACTGGCAACATCCATTCTATTATTACGGAAGCGATGAAGCCTTCTTAGAATCGCAGGTTAAAGCAGCAAAGAGCGATTGGTTGAGCGAAGAATTACACATTCATCCGCAGCAGGTAGTATGGGCAGTACATTATGAAATGGCCCGAACAGTGGAAGATTTTTTAAGCAGGCGAACAAGAGCACTTTTTTTAGATGCAGCTGAAAGCAGGAGAATAGCACCTGATGTAGCTAACATTATGGCAATAGAACTGGGAGAGTCCGAAACCTGGAAGGCTGCTCAGTTAGCAGCATTTAACCAGGTGAGCGAAAAATATTTGTTGTAGTATTTTTTATAAGATTAGCAAAAAACAAAATACCGAATAAAACTTAACAATTGGGTAATCAAAAATAAGCATTGCTTTTATGAAAAATTTTTTCTTTTGCGCCAACTTTTTTTTGCTTTACCGGCAAACGAAAACTGCAATGTTTAATCATACAATATTTTTTAAACCAACAACTAAAGCTTATGAATTTTTTTATCAAAGCTGCTAAACAGTTTGCTTTTGCAAAGGTTTTACCGCTTGTGATGCTTTGCCTTTTAAGTGCATTAATTGCAATGGGGCAACAGCGAAATGTGAGCGGCACAGTTCGCAACAACAAAACCAATGTGGGTGTTGTAAATGCAACCGTAACTGTAAAAGGAACCACCCGTTCGGTATCTACCAATGAACGGGGTGAATTTTCCATTTTGGCAGGCAACAACGATGTGTTGCAGATTTCAAGTGTGGGTTATACTACCGCAGAATTTAGGGTAGGCAACAGAAATAATATTGCTGCTGGCCTTGCAGAATCGGCTACCGAAATGGAAGGGGTAGTGGTAACTGCTTTAGGAATTAAAAGGCAGGAACGGGCATTAGGTTATGCTACTACCACCGTTAAAGGCGATGATTTAACCAATGCTATTTCTTCCAACTGGACCGATGCGCTTTCGGGAAAAGTGGCCGGATTAAATCTTGTTAGATCCAATAGCGGCCCTACGGGTTCCAATAAAATTATTTTAAGAGGCGAAAATAATTTAACCGGCGATAATGAAGCATTGGTGGTAGTAGATGGAGTAGTAATAAACCAGGGAAGCGGACGACGTACTGCTATTGGCGGCGAAACGGTGTACGGTACCGGCAGCGATAATATGCCTGCCGACTATGGCGGCAGTTTAAACGATATTAACCCCGAGGATATAGAAAGTGTAACCGTATTAAAAGGCCCGGCTGCTGCAGCACTGTATGGTGAGCGTGCAGCAAATGGCGCTATTATGATTACCACTAAATCGGGTAGCAGCAAAAAGAAAGGCCTGGGCATTACCTTCAATTCAAATACTTCTATTGAAGACATTAATCGCTGGCCCGATTTGCAATATGAATACGGACAGGGTACCAACGGATTACCCTACTATTCATTTGGTGCCGGCCCCGATGGGGCTAGTACCAGTGCTACCAGCTCGGCTTATGGCCCTCGTTTTAATGGCCAAATGTTTTATCAATATGACCCTGTAACCAATAAACAGGGAACCGAAAGAACTTTATGGAGACCTTACCCAAACCAAACAAGAGAGTACTTTAAACAGGGATTTACCACAACTAACACTTTGAGTGTTGATGGAGGAACTGATAAAACAACTGCCCGCTTTTCTTTTACTAATGTTTACAACAAATGGATATTACCCAATACCGGTTACAAAAGAAATACCCTGGCTCTATCGGTAAATTCAAAAGTAACCGATAAGCTTACCATTTCTTCTAAAATAAATTATACCAATAAATTCAGCGATAATCTTCCCGGTGCTGGCTACGGCAACCAGTCTATTATGTATTGGTATATTTTTTGGCAACCAAGTGCCGATCTTAACTGGCTAAAACGATATTGGGTACCGGGCCAGGAAGGTAGAAGAATTTTTTATCCCTTTAGTACATTTCCCGAAAACCCCTATGCTATTGCAAATGAATTTATCAATAGTTCAAACAGACATAATGTAACCGGCAATGTTCAGGCATTGTACAATTTTACCAAAGAAGTAAGCCTGCAGGTAAGAGCATCAATGGATATGAGCTACGAAAAGCGTGCACAGCAGCGTCCGTATGATGCGGGGTCAAGGTTTCAAAAAGGAAGCTACCGCACTCAAAATATTTTTTCGCAGGAAGCAAGTGGCGATTTTTTGTTGAAGTATGCTAAAAAAGTAAGAGACTTCGATTTATCTGCAAGTGTAGGTGGTAGTGCTTTAAAAAATAATTATGATAGAGATGAAGTAAGAGCCGATTCGCTTACTTACCCCGGTTTATATAGTATGAGTAATAATGCAGGTCCGTTGCTAACAATGCCCTGGAGAAGTGAGTATGCAATCAATAGTTTTTATGGTTTGCTTACCGCAGGCTATAAAAAACTTCTTTATGTAGATGTTACCGGCCGTCAGGATTGGGTAAGTACCCTGGCAACTCCTTTCCGAAAAGAAAATGTTTCTTTCTTCTATCCATCGGTAAGTACAAGTTTTATAGCATCAGAAATTTTTAAAATGCCTCAGCAAATTGATTATTTAAAACTGCGTGCATCCATAGCAAGTGTGGGTGGAGGAAGTACCATCCCTTATAGAACTGCTTTCAACTATACTACAGCAGGAAGTTTGTACGCAGGTGGTTTAACTAATCCGCCATTGCTGGCCAACCCCAATTTGAAGCCGCTTAAAACCACCACATACGAATTGGGAGCTAATATGACCATGTTTAAAAACAGGCTCTCAATTGATGCAGCTTATTATACCGGTAATACCCGAAACCAAATAATGGAAAGAATAGTGGACAGGGCAAGTGGCTATGCAAGATCGGTTATTAATATTGGTAAAGTAAAAAACACCGGTTTTGAATTGGCATTACAGGCAACGCCGGTAGTAACCAAAAGCGGCTTTAAATGGACCACTTCTTTAGTGTATTCAACCAATAGAAACCGCATTCAAGAATTAGCCGATAGTGCCGTAGTGCTTCGAAATGGTCCCGTGGGTGGCGGACAAATTGTTGCCAAAGTAGGTGGAAGTATGGGTGATGTTTATGGAAGAGGTTATGTGCGTGCCCCGGATGGACAAATTGTATATGATGCCTCAACCGGTTTTGCAAAAATTTCCGACGATGTTGTTTATTTAGGAAACACTATTCCTAAAGGCAAAATTGGATTTACAAACGACTTTTATTTTAAAGGCTTTCGCTTGAATGTATTGTTTGATGCTCAGTGGGGTGCAGTGGCTCACTCACTGTCTCATTACAAACTGGCCGAACAGGGTAAATTATCCAAAACATTGCCCGGCCGCTACAATGGTATTATTGGAAATGGTGTAGTAGAAGATGGTACCGGAAAATACATTCCCAATACTAAAGTGGCTACCAATATTGATGAATATTATCGCTCTCATTGGGGTATTGATAATGCAGAGGGAAGCACATTTAGTACCGACTTTATTAAATTTAGAGAAGCTCGGCTCGACTATACTTTAAATAAAAAACTGGTTCAAAAAATTGGCTTGCAAAAAGTTACCGTGGGTATTTATGGACGCAACCTGTTTATATGGACACCCTGGCCCATTTTCGATCCCGAATTTGGAACAATGGCAGGCAGCGATATTGTAACCGGTTTTGAAGTAGGACAATTTCCCAGTTCAAGAACCATTGGCTTTAACCTTGTTGTAGGACTTTAAAATTTTTACACACAATGAAAAATATTATCAATAAAGTAGTTTGCGCTATAGCACTTGTTTCAATGCTTAGCTCCTGCTCAAAAGATTTTGAAAAAATAAATACCGATCCTAATGCTTTACCTAATGCATTGCCACAACAATTAATGGCACCCGCTTTGGTAAACAGCCTTACCTATAATCTTATTAGAAATAGAAATTTTAATAACGAATTAATGCAGGTAACGGTTGATCAAAGCGATGGCGAAGGCAGGGTTTTTAGATACGACCACAGGCCGGGCCTCAGCGATTACCAGTACAATGGCCTTTACTCGGAGCTCACCAATTTTAAAGACATGTACAAAATTGCCAGTGAGCCTTTAAATTATAATACCTCTTACAAAGGTATTTCACTTATTTGCCAATCATGGATTTATGCTATCCTTACAGATACCTATGGCGATATTCCTTTCTCACAATCGAACCTGGCCAGGGATAGTGGTATTTATGAGCCAAAATTTGATGCACAAAGAGATATTTATGCAGGCATTTTTCAAAATCTTGAAAGAGCCAATTCATTGCTCGATTCCAACACAGCCATTCTTGGTTCGGCCGATCCGGTGTTTAATGGCAGTATTAGTAAATGGAGAAAATTGGGCAACAGTTTATACCTGCGTTTGTTGATGCGGGTTTCGGGTAAGGCCGAAGTAGCTGCATTGGCCATTTCAAAAATTAAAGATATTGTTGAAACCAATGCTGCCGAATATCCTATAATGACAAGCAACGATGATGATGCAATTTTAAAGTGGACGGGTGTAGGCCCTTTAATTTCTCCGCTTAATACAGTGAGAGAACAAGATTACAGGTTTCCGGCTATAGCAAGTTTTTTTATTGATAATCTTGTAATATGGAACGATCCCCGTCAGGATATTAGCCTTGGAGTAAGCAATATTAATCGCTGGGGAATTGCTCCTTACCAGGGTTCGTTTTTAGGCGTTCAAAGTGGCTATTTGCCCGGCACAGAGCCTATCAAAAAATCATATTTCTATTCCAATACTTCTGCTACCAGTTTACAAAAAGATCCTCTAACTGGTATAATAATGACCTATGCCGAGTTGAAATTTATTTTATGTGAAGCGGCTGCCAAAGGATGGATAGCATCCTCTGCCGAATCGCATTATAAAGCGGCAGTGCAGGCAAGCATTAAACAATGGATGCCAACATGGGCTGTACCTATTGATACCTATTTAGCATCGGCCGATATTCCCTGGCCCGCTGCCGGTACGCTCAGCGAGCAAATGGAGCAACTGCATTTATTAAAATATTATGCATTGTTTATGGTAGATAATCAGCAATGGTTTGAATATAGAAGAACCGGGTATCCAACATTGCCCATTGGGCCTGGTGTTCAAAACGGAGGGGTAATGCCTGCAAGAATGCAGTACCCGGTTTATGTACAATCAACCAACCCCACCAATTACCAGATAGCCATTGCAGCACAGGGCCCCGATAAAATGAACACACTCGTTTGGTGGCAAAAACCATAATACAACACTTAACAACAACTTTTGATTTTTAAAAAATATGCACATGAAAAAAATAATCCCGTTCATTTTTTGCTTTGCAGCCCTGCTGAGTTTTTGGGGATGTAAGAAAGATAATTATCCGGGTGCGGTATTGAGCAATTATATTCCATTGCTCGACCTGAGAAATATTTATAATAATGCGCCAATATCTTTAACCAAAGAAACTATGTTTGGTGCTACCAAAATCTCCGGATTGGTTGTGTCGGATCATCGTGGCGGCAATGCGCCTGCCGGTTTATTGATGATGCAGGACAATAGCAGGCTGAACATTATGCGTGGCATTGCAATTGAATTAGGTTCTTCTGCAGCCGACTATATTCCCGGCGATTCTATTGAGGTAAATCTTGAAGGTAAAACACTGGCAAGAGAAGCGGGTGTTTTAAAATTAAAAAACGTAAGTACTGCCGATATAAAAAAATTGAGTTCGGGAAATTCGCTAACCGTTCCCATTATAAAATCAAACTTAATTATAGAAAGGCCGGAAGACTATGAAAGCACTTTGCTTACTATTGTAAGAGTAGGGTTCGATGCATCCTATCCTGTCGGTACAACTTATGCAGGCGATAAAATAATAAACGATGGTTTTGGGAATATGATTTTACATACCGAACCAACTGTTTCCTATGCAGATGACCCCGTTCCATTTTTATCAAATTTTACAGGCGTTATTTATACACCTGAAACCGATACGGTACCACAGTTGTGGCCAAGAAGTGATAGCGATATTACCATACTTGCAGCAACGGCTCCTAAAATTGCATCATTGATTATTACGGGCTACCTTGCCGACCCGGCAGGCACCGATGCAAATTATGAGTACATTCAACTGATGGCAACAAAAAATATCAATTTTGCAACTAACAATTTTTCATTGGTTACAACCAATAATGCCGGAGCAAATACACCTACCGGATTTCCGGCGGGTGGATGGGCTACCGGTGGAATGAGAACCTATAAATTTGATATTACATCAGGATCTGTTGCTAAAGGACAATACTTTTATATTGGTGCAAACAAAAATATTTGGGGCGCCGGTTCCACAGATATAAGTTCGGCATTTTGGGTAACCAAAACCTACGGTAGTACTCCAGGCGATGGATTTGGAGTGGCTACTACCAATTTATTGGCCAATAGTGGAAACGCAGCAGGCATTGCTGTTTTCGATCTTACTAATGTTTCTAACGATACTTTGCCCGTAGATGTAATCTTTTATGGTGGTGGTGGAAATATGTACACCGCAGGACCCCCTGAGTATGGCTATAAAATTACTAATACCGATTACTACGACGTAAAAAATCCTTCCACATTGGCTATACAACCCTATTTTAATATGGGATCTAATACAGGAAAATTGGCATTTGCAGCTACGGCTAATTTTTCACGGCTGGGTGGAAAGTATAATATTGTTTCTGGTAGATGGACGTCTGCAAGAACATTAACCAGTGTTCCGCTAACCACTACTTCTGTACGAACTGAAATAGAAGGCGCAACAACTATTGAGGAATAAACATGAATAGAAGAAAATTTTTACAGCAGGTTTCATTGCTATCGGGTGGGTTAATTATTGCCAGCCAAACACCCTTATTTGCACTGGTTGCAGCCGATAAAAAAATTAAAGGCCGCATACGTTCCAAAGGAAAAGGAATTAAAGGGGTAGTAGTAAGCGATGGTTATACGGTAATGGCAACCGATAAAAAAGGAAGGTTTGAATTTGATGTGCATCCCGAAGCTGTTAGCTTTTTTATCAGCACTCCTGCAGG
Source organism: Chitinophagaceae bacterium UBA2793 (assembly GCA_002352045.1). Lineage (GTDB taxonomy): Bacteria > Bacteroidota > Bacteroidia > Chitinophagales > Chitinophagaceae > Ferruginibacter. Next base: position 11,365 of record DEHT01000048.1, read on the forward strand.
ATATGAATTTTTGCAGGAGAAAAGTATTACCAGGCATTATCGCCTGATGAATGATATTGATTTTAAAAAAGACATCCATTTCAATCTTAAAAAATTAGATAAAGACGATAACGAACATCAATTTTTTATTTGGGCCGATCCGCAGGTGAAAAATAAAAAAGATGTTGCCAAAATGATGACCCAAACCGTGCCCGATATGCAACAACAAATTGCAGCAGCAGGTAAGAATGCACTAATGCATGGTATAGCTGTGGGCGATATAGTGTGGGACGAATTGCAACTCTTTGACGATTACAGCAAAGCAGTAGCGCAAATGAATATCCCTTTCTTTCAATGCCTGGGCAATCATGATATGGACTACCGAAAGGGCGGCGATGAAACCAGCGATGATACTTTTCAAAAAACGTTTGGCCCTACCTATTATTCATTCAACAGGGGGCAGGTACATTATGTAGTAATGGATAATGTGCGTTACCTGGGTAAAGACCGTGAGTACGATGGTTTCGTACAACAGAACCAGTTAGACTGGCTGCAAAAAGATTTATCGTTTGTTCCAATGGATAAATTAATTGTTTTGTGTGTACACATACCTATTCATAANNGGTGCATGGTGGACAGGTGATATCTGCGAAGACGGTACCCCCAATGGCTATGGCGTGTACAATGTAAAGGGTACCCGGCTTAGTTGGCTTTATAAAGCCACCGGTAAAGACAGTAATTACCAAATGAAAACCTATATTAATGATGCCAATGAACAATATAAATTACTCCAGGTAAATATTTGGAACCATGATGCCAACTGGAAAACAGAATATATTGTAGATGGAAAAAATATGGGCGAACTTACTCCCTTTGAAGGAATGGACCCCGATGCATACAATAATATGCTGGGCCCCGATAAACCAAAACCAAGAGGGTTTGCCGAACCAAAAATTACCAAACATTTATTCAAAGCAAATATTCCTGCATCGGCAAAAGATGTATTGGTGAATGCTTACGATCCTTTTGGAAATAAATTTACCGCTACACAAAAAGTAAGTTAATATGTTGCAATGGATTTTTATTATAACGGGTTGTTTTGTTTTTTCATCGGCCACAGCACAAAAATGGGATAGTACTTACCGCCCCGGAAATTATGAACAACGAGTTGCCAACTTTAAAAGTTTTCCCAACTCAAAGAAGGATATTATTTTTTTGGGTAATAGTATAACCGATTATACTTGCTGGAATGAATTACTCCAATTGCCGCTTGCAAAAAACAGGGGCATATCCGGCGACATTAGTTTTGGGGTATTACAAAGGTTGAGTGAAGTAACAGAGGGTAAGCCCGCTAAAGTTTTTATCTTAATTGGCATTAATGATATTGCACGAAACATACCCGACTCGGTTATTCTGCACAATTATAAAAGAATTATAGAACGAATTAAAAAAGAATCGCCCAAAACAAAAATTTATTTTAATACCCTATTGCCTGTAAACAATAGTTTTACGCAAAGAGCACATTTTAATAAAGATGATCATATAGCTTTTGTGAATGATGGATTAAAAAGAATTTGTGCTGCGTACAGTATTCCCTGCATTAATATTCACGACGCTTTTTTAGACGATCAAAAAAAATTAAATAAAGCTTATACCTACGACGGCCTACATTTGAATGCAGAAGGTTATAAATTGTGGGCAGCTATTTTAAAACCATATATCTTTTAATGAAATATTCTTTTTTTATTATCACAGGCTTAGCCTTTATAATTTCTGCTTGCCAATCAACCAGGCAAACTGCTTCTTCCAATGTTAATAAAAAAGCACTGGCATTGCCTGCCTTTAATAAAGAAGGCCATAGAGGTATAAGAGGGCTTATGCCCGAAAATACCATTGCATCTATGTATAAGGCCATCGACTATGATGTAAATACCGTTGAAGTAGATGTGGTAATTTCAAAAGATAAAAAAGTGGTGATATCGCATGATATTTATTTTCACAGCGATTTTAGTTTAACGCCCCAGGGCAATCCGTTGACTTCAAAAGAAGCACAAACACATTTGCTGTATAATATGAATTACGACAGTATTCGCAAGTACGATGTAGGATTAAAGCCCCATAAGGATTTTCCGCAGCAACAAAAAATTGCTGCCTACAAGCCTTTATTATCTGAATTGGTTGACTCTACAGATGCATATATGGCAAAACTTGGAAAACAGGTGATGTATAATATTGAAATAAAGTCAAACGAAAAGTACGATGGTATAAAGCAACCGGCAATTGAAGAAACGGTAGAGTTGATAATGAAAGTAATGGAAGAAAAAAATATGGTTGGCAGAGCATATTTACAATCCTTTGATTTTAGACCCTTACAAATTATTCATAAAAAATATCCGCATTATACAACGGCTGTACTAATTGGAGGTGGCGAAAAACGCAGCCTGGATGAACAATTGAAAGTATTGGGCTATGTGCCGGAAATGTATAGCCCAAGTTATACACTGGTAACAAAAGAATTGGTAGATGCCTGCCATGCAAAGGGAATGAAGATAATTCCGTGGACGGTAAACAGCATGGAGGATATGCAAAGAATGAAGGCATTGGGTGTGGATGGTATCATCACAGATTATGCGAATTATTTTTCGGAGTTGTAGTATTGTTGCCAAATGGTTTACGGATGAAGTGATTGCGACGCAACGATGCTGCCATGAAAAACCAATGCCGGTATCAAAATAAAAAAATTATGTAAGTGCATTGCTTAGGAATAACCGCATTTACTTTTTGTATATTTTAGTTAACTGATTAAAAGCTTGCTATGTCAAAATTTATTCTGGCATTTGACCAGGGCACTACCAGTTCCCGTGCTATTGTTTTCAACAAAGAAGGGAATATGGTTGCCACCGCACAAAAAGAATTCACGCAAATTTTTCCGCAATCGGGTTGGGTTGAGCATGATGCCAATGAGATATGGAGCACACAATTGGGTGTGGCTACCGAAGCTGTATTAATGGCCGGCATTACGGTACAGGATATTGCTGCCATTGGAATTACCAATCAAAGAGAAACTACCGTGGTATGGGATAGGGCAACCGGCCAGCCTGTTTACAACGCCATTGTATGGCAGGACAGGCGCACGGCAGATTACTGCGATGTTTTAAAAAAAGATGGTTATGCTTCAATGATACAATCCAAAACCGGATTGGTAACCGATGCTTATTTCTCCGGCACCAAAGTAAAATGGATTTTAGATAATGTAGAAGGGGCCAGGGCAAAGGCAGAAAATGGGGAGCTTTGTTTTGGTACGGTTGATAGTTGGTTGCTTTGGAAATTAACCGCAGGCAAAGTGCATGCCACCGATGTGTCCAATGCTTCCCGAACTATAATGTACAATATTTATGAAATGCAGTGGGACAAAGAGTTGTTGCAACTACTGAATATTCCCGAAAGCATGTTGCCCCAGGTACGTTCCAGCAGCGAAGTATATGGGTACACCGAAAATATTTTAACCGCCAGCAATATTCCGGTGAGTGGTATTGCCGGCGATCAACAGGCGGCATTGTTTGGTCAAATGTGTACACAACCGGGCATGGTGAAAAATACTTATGGTACCGGCTGTTTTATGTTGATGAATACCGGCGAAAAACCGGTTGCGTCAAAAAACAATTTGCTTACCACCATTGCATGGAAAGTGAATGGCAAAGTGCATTATGCATTGGAAGGAAGTGTGTTTATTGGGGGCGCTGTGGTGCAGTGGTTAAGGGATGGGCTAAAAATAATTCAAAGCTCAGGCGATGTAGAAAAACTTGCTGCTGAGGCAGCAGATAATGGTGGAGTATATTTTGTGCCGGCATTTACCGGGCTGGGCGCTCCTTACTGGAATCCGCACGCAAGAGGTATTATAGTGGGCCTAAGCCGGGGAAGCAGCAATGCACATATTGCCAGGGCAGCGGTGGAAAGTATAGCGTTTCAATCAATGGATTTATTGAAAGCAATGGAAGCCGATGCCGGTATTCCAATTGCCGAATTAAGAGTAGATGGTGGAGCCACTATCAATAATAATTTAATGCAGTTTCAGGCCGATATTTTAAATACATCGGTGGTACGTCCACAGGTAACTGAAACTACCGCTTTGGGAGCTGCTTATTTGGCCGGGCTGGCGGTAGGCTTTTGGAGTAGCATGGAGGAAATTCAACAGAACTGGCAAAAAAATCGTGTGTTCGTTAGCGATATGAACAACGAAACCAGGGAAGCACATCAGCGAAATTGGAAAAAAGCCATCCGTGCTGCACAGGCATGGAGCGAAGAATAAACTAACTACTAATTACTATCTACTAACTACTAATACTAAAAACTATGTCAGCATTTATGGGAGAATTAATTGGTACAGCGCTGCTCATTATTATGGGCAATGGAGTGGTGGCCAATGTTGTTTTAAACAAAACCAAGGGCAACAACGGGGGTTTAATTGTAATAACCTTCGGTTGGGCCATGGCGGTTTTTATGGGTGTGTATATATCGACCAAATTAGGCGGTGGCGGACACCTAAACCCTGCTGTAACCATTGCTATGGCTGCATTTAACAGTTTTGACAGTGCATTAATTTTGCCTTATATCAGTGGACAGTTGGCCGGCGCTTTTTTAGGTGCTGTGTTGGTATGGGCTACCTATAAATTACATTTTGATGCTACTGAAGATAAAGAATTAAAGCTGGCTGTTTTTTGCACCGGCCCTGCCATTCCTCATACAGGGTTTAATTTATTGTCTGAAACAATTGGTACTGCCGTATTAGTTTTTGCTGCGTTGTCTTTTTCTCCGGCGGCTTCTTCCTTAGGTACTTTAGATGCACTGCCGGTATCCTTAGTTGTATTGGGAATTGGTTTGTCATTGGGTGGTCCCACAGGGTATGCCATTAACCCTGCCAGAGATTTAGCGCCTCGTATTGCACATTTTATTTTACCAATAAAAAATAAAAGAGACAGCAACTGGGGCTATAGCTGGGTACCGGTGCTGGGCCCTATAATTGGGGCAGTGGCTGCGGCCTGGTTATACTCAATGGTTGCATCATAAATTATCTCATTCATTTTATTAAATAAAAGCATCCGGTAAAGATGCTTTTATTTTTATATAGGCTGCATTATGTTTGCTGAATGTTAAACAAACAAAAAGTGTATTCGCATTTTGCCAATTTGCTTTCTCAAAAAATGAATGAATTACAAAATGTATTGGTTGAATTAAAAGAAACCAGCTCTAACGAAACTAAAAGCACCGCCGGCGATAAACATGAAACGGCATTGGCTATGTTGCAAATTGAACAGGCCAATAAAAGAAATCAATTGGAACAATTGATGTTGCAAAAAAATGTTTTAGATAAAATAGATACTTCAGTACATACAGTGAAGGTGGTTGTAGGCAGTCTTATTAAAACCAATAACGGATTTTATTTTTTAAGTGTGGCTTTGGGAAAATGTATGATAGATGGTGAGCCTGTAATTGCGCTCTCTGCACAATCTCCGTTGGGTAAAATATTAATGGGTTTGAAAAAAGGAGACACTACCTCTTTTAATCAAACCCATTTTTCTATTGAAGAATTAAGTTAACCTACTGTCTAATTTATTTTCCTATCCAACAGCAGCATCATCTGTGCTGCTATGTTTGCATTCTCCACATATTTTGTAAGCGAAATTTTATTAAATTCGTCTGTAACCTTATGGTAATCGGCATGATCCTCTACGCCTAAATATAAAAACGGAATTCCTTTGGCATGAAAACTTCCCTGGTCGCTTAGGTTGGTCCAGTTTTGTGGCGAAGATGGACTGTCGAAACCACTGAACAATTGAACATTGGTTTTTCCCTGCAAGCTATCAATTAAATAAGCATAAGCAGGGTAGTGATATAAACCACAGCCCCAAATTTTATTGTTATCACTGCGGGCAATCATGTCAAGATTTAAATTGAATTTTATTTGAGCAAGCGTTAATCCTGCAGGTAAATTATTGGTGAAATATTTTGAACCCTGCAAGCCTATTTCTTCTGCAGCCCATAATGCAAAAATGATGGAATGCTTGGGTGGATTTGCTTTAAAATATTTTGCAGCGGCAAGTACGGCAGCCACTCCCGAAGCATTGTCATCGGCGCCGTTGTACACATTGCCGTCACTTGTTCTTACACCCACATGATCGTAATGAGCACCCATTACTATGTATTCGTTGGGCTTTTCGGTTCCTTTAATAAACCCAATAAGGTTTTTATGCTGAGTTGGGTTGGGCAATAAGGTAAAGTTTTGGAAATAGCCTGTTGCAAAACTATCTAAAGCAGCCTGCCTTAATCTTTTTTGAATTAAGTCATGCGTTAAAGCTATTTCAGCATAGTCTGATTTTCTGCCTTTAAAAGAATCGGCACTTAATTGCTGCATGTCGCTAACCATTTGAGCACTGTCTAATATTTTAAAAGGAGGCGGAACTACTGGTGGGTTTTGTGTACCGCCAATATTTTTTTGACAAAATTGCAAAAAGGCTATGCAGCAAAATGCCATAAAAAAACGGAGAATGTGTTTCATATAAATTTAGATGCTTGTTTTTGTTATTGGGAAAGTAAGTTAGCAATAATTTTCATTGAAGCTGTGGTATCTGTTTCGTTGGTATTAATTCCGCAACTGCCATTGCCATAGGGCTCGTACATTTTCATATCGGTAATTGAAAACAAACCAATTGCAGGAATGCCGGCTGCAGCACCCAAATGCATCATGCCACTATCTGCACCAATAAACAAGGTTGTATTGGCAATCACACTGCAAATTTCTCTTACATCCATACTGTGAAAAGATGGAATACTAAAGTTGAGTTGCGAAATATTTTCGGCAGGTAAAATTTCTAAAAAATTATATTGTGGAAATGATTTTGAAAGTGCTTCGTAAAAATTTTGCCACCATTCTTTTGAATAACATTTTGCACCGGTAGCATACGTAAACAGGCTGATGCTGGGTTTGCCATTATCGAAATATTTTAGAAGAACTTCTTTGCCATGTGATAACTCCACATCGGTTAATTGAATGTTTAAAGAGGGTATGGGCGAAAACGAATTGCTGCTTACCGGCAACAGTATATTTTCTCTAAGCAGGTAAACCGGTTTTTTGGCCATGTGCCTTGCATCGGAATATTTTTGAAGTGCGGCCTCATTTTCGTTGCCAAAAAATTTGTACTTAGCCCTGGCCACTTTGGTGGCAATGCGGCCCGAGGAAGAAACGGCATCAATATTAATTACCAGGTCGTATTTTTTGTTCTTTATTTTGGTCCACACTTTTATATATTTCACCAATTCTTTAAAAGGCTTTTTAGGCAAAGGAATGATATCATTTACATTTTGATAGTTTTTAAAAAGAATAGGAGCCAATCCGCCTCTTATAAAAAGATCAATTTTACAGTTGGGATAGTTTTTAGAAAGTTCCTGGATAATGGGCGTAAGCATGAGCAGGTTTCCCAAGCGGTGATTGGGTCGGTTGATGAGGATTGTTTTTATTTCGGCCGTTTTAATTTTATCGGCACTTACTGCACTTCCTGCTTTGCCAATATTGCCGGCAAGGCCACGCATTATTTTTCTGCGTACAACATTTACTTTTTTTAGAAAACTCATGGTTTGCTGAATGAATTTGTAAAATTATTTTTCCCTATTATTTTTCAATCGTTGTTTCCATTTCTTTTTTAAATCTCTTTTTTTGAAAACAACTTTGGAAGCATTTATAAGCATTGCCGACAAAGTATTGGCATCAATGCCCAATAAATTGGCATATTCCTTAGCCACTTGCTGCATTATCCATTCATCACGGGTAAGGGTGGCAAAGTTTTGAATTCTTTCTTTAATACTCAGGGTTACACCCGTTTTCATTCGGTTTAAATCCACTAAGTACAAGCGGTATCCGGTTTCTGTTTTTTCAAATAAGGTATTTCCTTGTGTATTGTCTAAAAAAAGAATACCGGCCTGCTGAAGTTGAAAATGAAACCGTGTATATAATTGAATTAAATATTCCCGCTCCGCAAACTGAGGATTATGAATAACGGCTTTCATTTCAAAAACATTTTTCAATTGCTTTGAAATATAAAAACTCTTCTTTAATCCTACCGGGTCGAATTGCTCCATAAATGCTACCGGCTCGGGACTGCCAAATCCTTTTTCAATTAAATATTGAGCATTTTCAAATGAGCGTCTTGCCTTGGATTTTCTAAAAAAGCGATAAACCACTTTGTTGATAAAATGAGGCGGCCTAAAAGATTTTATATTGAAACTATGCCCCCCAATATCAAAAGTTTTTATAGTGTTACGGCTATCAAAAAGGGTAGTGCCCTGCTCATTAAACTTTTCTAAAACCGCCAATATATCTGTTTTTAGATATTGGTATGCCTCAGAAAATTGATAAAATGCTTTGGTTGCCGACATGAAAAACCTTTGAAAAAAAGAATGATTGCGCAATATAAAAGGCAAATTTATGTGAAATGAAATACTTTCTAATTAGTTACCTTTGCCGTCCTGTCAATTTGACCATATTGGCTAAGTAGCACCATATTTGACCATAGGGAAATTCGGTTCAGGTAATTATTAAATTTATTTTCAATTATAATCAGTTTATGTTAGGAATTATTTCCAAGTTATTTGGAGGCAGCAAGAGCGAAAAAGATGTAAAGCTGCTAATGCCCTTAGTAGATAAAACCAATCGTTTTTTTACCGAATACCAGGGTTTAAGCAACGACCAGCTTCGCAACAAAACCGCCCAGTTTAAACAAAGAATAAATGAACATTTATCCGGAATAGATGCAGAAATAACTGCCAAAAAAGAAGCGGCAGAAACCCTGCCGGTAGCCGATATAAATGGCAGAGATGCTATTTATAAAGAAGTAGATGATTTAAAGAAAAAAAGAGATACCCAAATTGAGGAGGTACTTAAGGAAATATTGCCAGAAGCATTTGCGGTGGTAAAAGAAACATCCCGACGCTTTAAAGAAAACGAAGTAGTGGTATCCACCGCTACCGAGTTGGACAAAGAGCTGGCAGCTAAAAAAGACAACATCACAATTGTAGGCGATGAATCGCATTACAAAAACAGTTGGACGGCTGCCGGTGGTACCGTTACCTGGAACATGGTGCACTACGATGTACAG
>DEHT01000048.1:20615-24103 GCA_002352045.1 Chitinophagaceae bacterium UBA2793
AGAGATAATATGGTGCACAATCCCGATGAAATGGTGCAACGCAAACACCATTTTGCCATGGTAGATGAAGTGGATAGTGTATTGATTGATGATGCCCGTACACCTTTAATTATTAGTGGCCCCGTAGGGCATAGCGATAACACCCAACAATTTTTCGATTTAAAACCACGCATCGAAAAATTAGTGGAGGCACAACGCAAAGCGGTCAATCAATTTTTAATTGAAGCCAAAAAGAAAATTGCCGAAGGCAACGACGACCCAAAAGATGCTGGCCTTGCTTTAATGCGTGCACACAGGGGCTTGCCCAAAAATAGTGCTTTAATAAAATTTTTAAGTGAACCCGGCCATAGAGTTAAGTTGCAGAAAAGTGAAAACTATTACCTGGCCGATCAGCAAAAAGAAATGCCCAAGGTAGATGCCGAATTGTTTTTTACCATTGATGAAAAAAACAACCAGGTTGACCTTACCGATCAGGGTATTCAATTAATTACCCGCAGTGGCGAAGACCAGGAGTTTTTTATTTTACCGGATATAGCAACTAAGTTGGGCGAAATTGAAAAAACCGATTTGGCTGCAGAAGAAAAATTACAACGCAAAGAAAACCTGCTCAACGAATATTCGTTAAAAGCCGATCGTATTCATACCGTGCAACAGTTGTTGAAAGCCTATACTTTGTTTGAAAAAGACGTGGAGTATGTATTGGTAGAAGAGCAGGTTAAAATTGTAGATGAACAAACAGGCCGTATTATGGAAGGCCGCCGCTACAGCGATGGACTGCACCAGGCTATTGAAGCAAAGGAAAATGTAAAAATTGAGGCTTCTACTCAAACCTATGCCACCGTTACTTTGCAAAACTATTTCCGTATGTACCACAAACTTTGTGGTATGACGGGTACTGCCGAAACCGAAGCAGCAGAGTTTTGGAGCATCTATAAATTAGATGTGGTTTCTATCCCAACCAATCTTAAAATAGTTAGAAAAGACGAGCAAGATTTAGTGTTTAAAACCCGTAAAGAAAAATACAAAGCGGTCATTGACCAGGTAGAAGTAAACAGGCAGGAAGGAAGGCCTTCGCTTGTGGGTACCACATCGGTAGAAATAAGTGAATTGCTGAGCCGCATGTTGAAGCAACGCAATATTCCTCACAATGTATTAAACGCAAAACAACACAATAAAGAAGCCCAAATAGTAGCCGAAGCCGGTATTGCCGCAGCCGTAACCATTGCTACTAACATGGCCGGTCGTGGTACCGATATTAAATTGGGACCCGGTGTAAAAGATGCCGGTGGGTTNNACTTTTTATGTTTCGCTGGAAGATGATTTGATGCGTATGTTCGGCAGCGAACGTATTGCCAGCCTTATGGATAGAATGGGCTACAAAGAAGGCGAAGTAATTCAGCACAGCATGATTACCAAAAGTATTGAACGGGCACAAAAGAAAGTAGAGGAAAACAATTTTGGTATTCGTAAGCGTTTGTTAGAATACGATGATGTAATGAACAAGCAAAGAAACGTGGTGTACGGAAAAAGAAACCATGCTTTGTTTGGCGAAAGATTGGCGCTCGATTTAGACAATGCATTTTATTCTGTAGCCGAAGGCCTGGTAAATTCTTTTAGAGAAACCGAAAACCACGAAGGTTTTAAGTTGGAAACCATTATGGCATTTGGATTGGATACTACGGTTACTGCCGAAGAATTGGTGAAAGGCAATGCCCAGGCTGTTACCGAAAAACTCTACGAAGAAGCCATTGAAAATTACAGCAAAAGAAAAGAAGCATTGGCACAGCAAACCTGGCCCATTATTTCAAATATTCGCAAGCAGCAAGGCAACCATATTGAAAATGTTGCCGTTCCTTTTACCGATGGAAAAAAAGGTATACAGGCATTGGCCAATTTAGATAAATACCTTGCCAATAACGGCGCCGAACTGGGTGCAGCTTTAGAACGCAGCATTACCCTGGCTTTAATTGATGATGCATGGAAAGAGCATTTGCGCTCCATGGACGATTTAAGGCAAAGCGTGCAAACCGCCAGCTTTGAACAAAAAGATCCATTGGTGATTTACAAAATAGAAGCCTACAATGCTTTTAAAGTAATGGACGATACGGTGAATAAAGATATTGTGAGTTTCCTTTGCCATTCGGCCATACCAATGGAGCAAAGCAATGCAGGCGCTATAAAAGAAGGCCGTGAAGAAAAAACCGACCTCAGCAAAATGCGGGATAACAAACCTCAAATTGATGCTGCCGGCGATGATTACGGCGCCAATGAAAGAGATTACTTCGATCCATCTACTCCCGTAAAGCAAGAGCCCATTAGAGTAGAGCCAAAAATTGGCAGAAACGATCCCTGCCCCTGCGGTAGCGGGAAGAAGTTTAAACAGTGCCATGGTAAAGAGGCCTGATAAGTTGATAAGTTGAAAGGATAATCATTATATAGTTGAAGAGCATTCATTTTTTTTGAATGCTCTTTTTTTACTCCTTCAATTTAAATATTAAATTAACTTTACTAACAGATTTGAAAATTTGTTCCACAATCGTTTATATGTATATTGTTTTAAATCTCCATTAAACTTCTGTACGCCTGCCTACAGTTCTAAAGGGTAGTCTTCAAAAATAACATTATCAAATGATGGTAGAATATAAATAGGTATCAGAAATCCTGTGTGTGTCCAGCGAAGCTAGTTGTATCAAACTCTACATGGCCTGTAGGGTTAACACCTGTGAAATTTTTCATTACTGTATAAAAAGAAGGGGACTTTATCAATGAGTCTATTACATTAATTATACAAGGATAATTAGATAATCTTGATGTGTCTATAGAATTTTCCCAATCAGCAAAAGTTAAAAGTTCTGAAAAATCATTTACTTGATTGCTGCCATAAAATGGAGGATAGTACGGTGGCTCATCCGGCGGCACCACTACTACCGGCCCATTACCACACCCACCACAAGGAACCTTGCCTTGAATAATTATTGAGCCGTTTGTTCCACAATCGTTTACTCCAGAGCAATTGCTGCCAGTATTTGGAGGATTACTACCACCTCCACCACCTATGCTAGTGGGAGGGTCTGTTGGCCAGGGATTGCCGCCGCCACTTTGTCCAGGCTCATCTGAATATACATCACTACAATCATATTTTCTACAAAGGTTGCACCAATCACAGTTTCCTTGCATACATTGATGAGATTCATTACAGCTTCCGGGGTTACTAATGCACGAACAATTTTGTGTAATTGTACATACTACCGTTATTAGATTATTACTTGATGGAGAATTTTCAATATATATCATCCTTGAAATTGTATCGGGCGTGCCATATTGATTTTTAATATTCTCCCAAAGATGGTCGTCGGCAAGAGTAAATTTTCTGTTGCCGAATACATTCCTATTCAATTCTAAAAGTTTTGTTGTTATGAGTTCCGCTGTTACAATACTACTATCAACACGGCCAAATGGATATTTATCATAATCATTTGCCCTATACA
>DEHT01000033.1 GCA_002352045.1 Chitinophagaceae bacterium UBA2793
CAGTTGTACAATTCGGTTTCCACGCTACGCAAAACTTCGTCGTTAAAAATGCCTGCTCCGTACATTTTTTTTATCATACCGGCAGGAACCATTCCTTTTCTAAAGCCGGGTATATTGGCGGTTTTGCTGTATTCTTTCAATTTTTTTTCAAAAGAAGGAAAATAATCTTCTTTGGTAATCTTCACAGTTAATTTGTCGTTTAACAAACCAATGTTTTCTCTTACTACTGTTGCCATGTTGTATAAATTCTAAATATTAATATCTAAATTCCAAAAATTAAAAAGTTGATAAGCTTTCAGTTGATTAATCGGTATAATTCCTAATCAACTAATCAACTTATCAACTCAAGCAGTGCGGATGATAGGGGTCGAACCTACATGGATTGCTCCGCTAGATCCTAAGTCTAGTGCGTCTGCCAATTTCGCCACATCCGCTTTTCTTAAGTAAGCATCCTCCATATTTTAAGAGGCTGCTTCCATAAGGGCTGCAAAAATAGGACTTTCTAACAAAAAAATAACTTGAAAAAAAGCTTTATTCTTAAATTGTCAAAAAATTAAATAAGAAAACTAAATTCCCTCTACTACCTGTATATCTCCTGCCTTTGGCACTTCGGCATTACCCACTAATTTTTTCACCCGGTAAAGCATAAAAATATTTAAAACGGCCATTACCACCATAATGTAGCCCAGGGTATTATAATGTTCTAAAGGACTGTACCTGGTAGGCTGAACTACTATCATTCCGCCAATAGCAGCAGCTATGCCACCCGCTATTTGTTGAAGGGATGAATTGATACTCATAAATGCGCCCCTGTCTTCGGGACCTGGCAAGGCAGTAATGAGGGCCATAGCCGGTGCCATACGACTCATAACGCCACTCATCATTAATAAGTTTAACAGCATTACCACCAACAAAGGCGTAGGCCCAAGGTTAGTATATATTATGGCCATTATCATCATCCAAATAGATGCGATGCTGAAAATTTTCAACTTGTCTATACGGTCGCTAAGGATGCCAACCATTGGCATTACTATTAATGCACATATACCCGACACCATAAATAGCAGTGGCAACTGTAGTTCGGTAATTTTTAAATTATTAATTGCAAATGCACTACCAAAAGGCATCATCATAAAACCACCAATTGAAAGCAATGCAGTGGTAAGAAAACCAATCCTGTATTTTCTTTTGGCAAAAGTGCGCCATAAATGTTGCAAGGCTCCCCGATCTCTTTGAATAAGCAAATGATCCTTTACTGGTTTTAATCTTAAATATATTACTACAGCAATAATGGCCGCCATGATGGCTATCCAAATAAAAGCATTGTGCCAACCCCAGTGAGTGGCAATGTATAAACCAATGGGAATACCCAATACCTGGCTGGTACCAAATCCCATTTGTAAAAAACCCATTACCCTGCCTCTTTGCTGCAGGGCAAAAATATCGGTAACAATAGCCATAGATATTGCACTTATAACCCCACCAAACAAACCGGTAACAATACGAGCCGCTACCAATAAATGATAATTAGGTGCTAAGCCACATAAAAAAGTGCCCACAGTAAAACCTATATAAAAGAATAGTAAGAGTTTTTTCCTGTCAAACTTATCGGCAAAGCCGGCTGTTAACAAACCCGAAATGCCGGCACTAAAAGCGTAGGCAGAAACAGCAATACCAAATTGAGAAGTACTTAAATCCATAGACTTCATCAGTATGTCGCCCATGGGCGACATAATCATAAAATCGAGTACTACTGTAAACTGAGTGATGGCTAAAATAAATATCACCAGCTTTTGATAATTTGTAAGAGAATTTGAATTGACTATAGGGGTATTTTGAATCATGATGGGATGCAAAATAAAATATTATAATTCATAAAATTTTAATAATTCAATTTACAAACCGGTTAAGAATGATTTTTTAAACAGCCGATTTTCAATTAAATTCGTAACAATCATGCAAGTTACCGAGATCAAACCGCCCGTTTACAATCTTACCGAAGAGGAAGAGAAGAAGGAGATTTTACGCCATTACAGGGCCTTGTTGAAAACATTAAAAAACAAATTAAAACCCGGAGATAAAATTTTACTTCGCACTGCTTTTGAAATGGCAGCCGAAGCGCATAAAACCATGCGCCGCAAAAGTGGTGAGCCATACATTCTTCATCCAATTGCAGTGGCAAAAATTTGTGTGGAAGAAATTGGCCTGGGTATTAGAAGTACCATTTGTGCCCTGCTACACGATACCGTGGAAGACACAGATGTTACTTTAGAAGATATTAACCGGGAGTTTGGGCCCGAAATAACCAAAATAGTAGATGGCCTCACCAAAATTTCTTCGGTGATGGATGCCAATAGCAGCCAACAAGCCGAAAANNCAATTAAAAATTTCTTCGGAAACAGTGTATGTATATGCACCCCTTGCACATCGGATGGGCTTATATACAATTAAAACCGAAATGGAAGACCTGGCCATGAAATATATGGAGCCGGATACTTACCGATATATTGCTCAAAAATTACAAGACACTAAAAAAGATCGCAACCGATACATCAACGATTTTATAAAACCCCTTAAATTCAAACTCGAAAAAACAGGTTTAAATTTTGAAATTTACGGAAGGCCTAAAAGCATCCACTCCATTTGGAATAAAATAAAAAAGAAAGGGGTTTCATTTGAGGAAGTGTACGACCTCTTTGCCATACGCATCATTGTAGATTCGGCACCAGAAAAAGAAAAAGAAGATTGCTGGAAAGTGTATAGCATTATTACAGATGCTTACAATCCTTCTCCCGAAAGATTGAGAGATTGGCTTAGCAATCCTAAGAGCAATGGTTACGAAGCATTGCACACCACCGTAATGGGGCCGCAGGGAAAATGGGTAGAAGTGCAAATACGCACTAAACGTATGAATGAAATTGCTGAAAAAGGCCTGGCCGCACATTGGAAATACAAAGAAGGCACACCCGAAAGCAATAGAGATGAAAGCCGCTTTGACCAATGGTTTCAGCAAATAAGAGAAGCATTAAATACACAGGATAGCAACTCTCTCGATTTTTTACAAGACTTTAAAACCTCTTTTCTTACCGAAGAAATTTACGTATATACCCCTAAGGGTGATGTAAAAATGTTACCAATAGGTGCCAGTGCACTCGACTTTGCTTTTAGTGTACACACTGCCGTTGGCAGTAAATGTATTGGTGCCAAAGTAAACCACAAGCTGGTACCCATAAGCCATAAACTTCGAAGCGGCGATCAAATAGAAATAATTACCAGCGCCAAACAAAAACCCAATATTGAGTGGCTGAATTTTGTAGTAACCAGTAAGGCCAAAACAAAAATTAAAGACACCCTTAAGGAAGAAAAAAGAGCTATTGCAGAAGAAGGAAAATACATATTGCAACGCAAGCTCGACAGTATGAATGCTATTATGAATCCGTCAAACCTCGAAGAGTTGACCAGCTTTTATAAACTTAGCAGTTCACTAGATTTGCTTTACGAAATTGCCACCAAAAAAATTGACTTAAAAGAACTAAAAGAATTTACAGTACATGGAGACAAACTAATTGCACCCAAACCTGTAAAAAATACTCCCGAAATAAAAACGGAAACCGATTTCACTCAAAGGCCCCTACCTAAAAAAGATACCGAACTCATAATTTTTGGTGAAAGCAGCGACAAAATAATGTACACTTTAGCAAACTGCTGCAAGCCTATACCGGGTGATGATGTGTTTGGTTTTGTTACCACCGGCGAAGGTTTAAAAATTCACCGCACTACCTGCCCCAATGCTACCAGGCTTATGGCAAACTATGGGCATAGAGTGGTAAAAACCAAGTGGGCCAAAAACAAAGAAATTTCTTTTCTTACCGGGTTAAAAATTGTTGGCCTCGATGATGTGGGTGTTATTCATAAAATAACCAACCTCATAAGCGGAGAGAAAAAAGTAAATATTTCGGCTATGACCATTGAAGCCAACGACGGCATTTTTGAAGGCAATCTTAAAGTATTTGTACACGACAAAGAAGAACTGGACGAACTGGTAGATGCTTTGTTGAATTTACCAGGTATAGAAAGAGTGGACAGGTTTGATACGGAATAAATTCGTTTATCGTTTGGCGTTTCTGGTTTCTGGTTTCTTGTTGGGAGTTTGTAACTTGGTTAGTTTATTAAATTTTTTCAACCAATCAACCAATCAACCAATCAACCAATCAACCTTTTTACTCCGCCATTTGATTGCAATATTCAAAAATAGCTTTCCACCTTTAAAATATTTATTAGCGCAACACTTCTCTTGCAATTACAATTTTTTGTATTTCACTGGTGCCTTCACCAATTGTACATAGCTTACTATCTCTGTAAAATTTTTCTACCGGAAAATCTTTAGTGTATCCATAGCCGCCAAAAATTTGCACTGCATCGGTACTTACTTCTACCGCCACTTCGCTGGCATAATATTTTGCCATAGCCGCTTCCTTGGTCATGGGTAGCCCTTTTATTTTAAGATGGCATGCCTGGTTGATAAGCAACTCCGCCGCTTCAATTTTTGTAGCCATATCGGCGAGCTTAAACGAGATGCCCTGGAAATTTGAAATGGGTTGGTCAAACTGTTGCCTTTCTTTAGAATATTGCAAAGCAGCTTCATAAGCACCTTTTGCAATACCAAGGCTCAATGCTGCAATGGAAATTCTTCCGCCATCCAATACTTTCATGGCCTGCTTAAAACCATCGCCCACTTCGCCCAATCTATTTGCGTCGGGAATTGTACAATTATCAAAAATCATTTCGGCGGTTTCGCTTGCACGCATACCGAGTTTATTTTCTTTTTTGCCTGCACCAAAACCCGGCGTACCTTTTTCTACAATAAATGCGGTGGCATTGTTTTTTGCACGAGGCTCACCGGTGCGGCAAACCACTACGGCAATATCGCCACTCTTGCCATGTGTAATCCAATTTTTGGTTCCATTAATCACCCAGTTATCGCCTTGCTTTACGGCCGTGGTTTTCATGTTGCCGGCATCGCTTCCGGTGTTGGCTTCTGTTAAGCCCCATGCACCAATATGTTCTGCGGTGGCTAATTTGGGTAAATATTTTTTCTTTTGCTCTTCACTTCCAAATGTGAGAATATGGCCGGTACACAAAGAATTGTGTGCCGCCAGCGACAAGCCGATAGAGCCACATACTTTGGCCACTTCCTGAATCACTACATTGTATTCAAAATAGCTAAGCCCTGTGCCTCCATATTCTTCCGGCACCAGTACGCCCATCATTCCTAATTTTCCTAATTCTTTAAAAATATGCAAGGGAAATTCCTGGCTTTCGTCCCAATCCATCACATGTGGTTTTATATATTGGTTGGCAAAATCCCGGGCAGAACGAGCCACTTCAACGGTAATTTCGTTTTGTAAAAAATTCATTTTGTGCAAGCTTTTGTGGCCGCAAAGTAATGGTTTTGATGTGATACAAAAAACATTCTTCCTTTAATTTTATTAACGGAAAAATTATTGCACAGCCAGGTAGGGTAAAAGCTTTTGATACAAGCCTTCATCTACAATCATTATTTTTTTAAGCTCATTCACATGGGTAAAATTGCCATGTTGCGTACGAAATTGCACTATTGCATTGGCCAGTGAATATTTAATATAGGGATGTTGCTTTAGTTCATTTACATTGGCAGCATTTATATTAATAGTTTTAACGGCTCCGCTCACCTGCAATAAGGGTTTTATTTTTTGATACGTACTGTCGGGCAAAGCAAAGGTTTCTGCCACCTGTTCTACTCTATAAAAACCTCCCAACCTGTTTCTAAAATTTATGATGCGCTGCGAAAGTTTACTCCCAATACCGGGCAAAGAAATTAATTCGGTGGTATCGGCTTCATTAATATTTACTATTGAATATGTTTTGGGAGTAGATGCTTTTCTTTCAAATGAATGGTTAAAACTTTTATTTGAATGTGCCTGTTCCGTTGCAGCAATTTGTATATAGGGAATTAATTTTTCGGCATCGTCTGCTTTCAAGCCCCAAATTTTTTTAATATCCGACGCCTCCCGAAACTTACCGCCTTTACTTATATAGTTCAAAATTGTAGCAATGGTTTTATTGCTTAAGCCAATTTTTTTCCAACCGGCTTCGTCTAATGTATTGGGGTCAAAATAAAAGAGCGTTTCACTAATAATTGTATTGTTTTTTGTTGAATATTCTTTTGGCTCATCGTAAGGCCTGTAGTATTGATTTTCATTTGATGAATAATTGTTTTTTGTTTTTGCCGATTGCTGCTGCGTATTCAAACTTGCTGAAGATTGCTGTACAATTTCTTTCTCCACTACTTGGTATTTCATAAAAAATGGTAAAACAAATGGTGTAGCGCACAATAAAAAAATAAGGATGAGTAATAATAAAGATCCTCTTCTTTCTTTTCGGGTAAAATACAGGTAATTATTGCGGATAGGTACAGGCATAGTATAAACCTACAAAGCATTTTTTAAAAATGCAAGCGCACTATGAAGCAAAAATTTTATGCTTTTAAAAAACCTAAGGAATAAAAATTTTTAACCCGTCAAAAGCAAGAGAGCGCCCATTTGGAAGGGTTGCCATTACCTCTTGATGCCTGCCTAACTGGTGGCTGATATGGGTAAACAAAGCTTTCGGTATTTCTAATTCATTTGCCAATGCATTGGCTTCATCCAAAGTAAAATGCGAAATATGTTTTTTGTGACGCAAAGCATTTAATACTAAGTATTCGCTGCCATTAATTTTTTCTTTTTCATCTTCATCAATTTTGTTGGCATCGGTGATATAGGTAAATTTTCCAAATCTAAAACCCAGCACCGGCATTTGCAAATGCCATACTGTAATGGGTTCAACAGGAATATCGCCAATTAAAAACCGTTCGGCAGGCATATCCATCAGGTTTACATCTGGAATACCAGGATATTTATGCTCTGCAAACACATAATAAAATTCATTCTTCAATGTGCGCTGAGTAATTTCATTGGCATAAATATTCATTGCCCGCCTATTAAAATAATTGAATGCACGAATATCATCTAAGCCTGCAACATGGTCTTTGTGCGGATGCGTATAAACTATTGCATCCAAATTTTTCACCTCTTCTCGCAGCATTTGATACCTAAAGTCGGGAGTGGTATCCACTACTATCGTAGTGGTTTCACTTTGTACCATAATACTACTTCTCAAACGCTTGTCTTTTTTATCGGTAGAAGAGCACACTTCACAAGGACAAGCTATCATTGGCACTCCACTACTGGTGCCGGTTCCTAAAAAAGTAATAGTTATGGGAGGACAATTCACGCTTCAAATGTAAGTGATAAAATGTAGTGCTGTATATTTGGCCATACTGTAACTAAAAGATTTTTATTATGATGCACAGAAAGCTGTTAGCAATTATCGGAATAATTTTTATTTACTCCTGTAGTTCCACTAATGCATACAAATCAACCAATACATTATATAAAAGCCAATCGAAAGCAATGGCAAAAGAAGTGGCTGCTATTCCCAAAGCAATACAAGTATCTGACTCTACAAAAGTACCTCCGCACTGGGTAGGCACTACCAATTTTGGTTTACGCAAACCATCCTATGTAATTATTCATCACACTGCACAGGAGAGTTGCGAAAAAACATTGGCTACATTTACCAAAACCAACAGCCAGGTAAGTGCTCACTACACTATTTGTAAAGATGGAACACTACAGTATATGCTCAACAACTATCTTAGAGCATGGCATGCCGGCAACAGCAAATGGGGAAATATGACAGATATAAATTCATCTTCCATTGGCATTGAAATTGACAATAACGGCTTAGATACATTTACCAATGCACAAATAAATGTGTTGCTTGGATTGCTTGCACATTTAAAAGATAGTTTTAAAATTCCCACAGCCAATTTTATTGGGCACTCAGATATTGCCCCAAAAAGAAAAGTAGATCCCAATGTGAATTTCCCCTGGAAACTGTTGGCCGATAAAGGATTTGGACATTGGTACGCCGATACCACCGGCTTACAGCTACCCGCCTACTTCGACAGCAAAATTGCTTTACGAATTATTGGCTACGATGTAAGTGATTTGATAGCTGCTTCGGAAGCTTTTAGGCGGCATTTTATTAGCAGTAACAATAAAGGTTTGCTTGCAAATGATGAAAAGAAAATACTTTACAGGGTAATGGAAAAGTTTTTATAACGCAGCTTGCATATCATTCATCAAAGTTTTAAAATCTTTTTCTTCCAAAATTTTTCTGGCGGGGTTCGTTCCTCTGTTTGTCCATTTAATTAGCCTGATAAAACCATCAGCAATTTCAATGCCTGTAATATCGCCATCGTTAAAACAGCAGCAGCCGGTATTAAAGTAGCAGGGCTTTACAAGGGTTCTTTGTTCTGGTGTATCTATTTTATTACTGGGATGATCTAAATATTTTCCTGATGCAAATACCGGGCTATGGGTATGCCCTGTTATCAACAAAAGATTTTGTTGCTCTTTACTCCATGCATACATTATTTTGTTGTGTTCGTTTCGCAAAGAAAAATCGGAACTGGCCGAATTAATATTTATACGCAGGTAACGNNCTCATTAAATCGCCCTGGTGGCCATGGGTTAAAAAAATATCCAGGGGTTGAGCAAGGCTATTATCTCTCAACACAATTCCTTCGGTAACCACCGGTGCTACGCCAAAATATTTTTTAAGATAAAAATTCACAGCAAATTTATCTTTCCAAACTATGTCGTGGTTGCCAAATGTTTTAAAATACCTGCTAGGAAAAAAAGCGGCTTCTGCTGCAAATGTTTTTTCATTTTGAGGCAAAATATCGGCGGCTTTAAACTTCCACAATTCTTCACTATCGCCCAGGTTGATAAAACTATATCCATCCTTATTGTAATAATTCAAAGCGGCCAGGTAGGTAGGCTCGCTTTGATTAAAATCGTCGGCCCAGCTTTTATTGCCTTTGTGTTGATCACTAAAAATGATGAACCTGGCAGTGGATGCATTTATATCAACAAGTTCTACATCGCTTCCCTTTAGAGTCACACAGCGGTTATACAATTGTGTGAGAGAGCTGCTCACCATATCGGGTCGGGGCGATGCTGCCAGTTTATTGGCCATCCAGGTTAGTGGCTTCTTTAGCAGGTATTGCAGGAGTTTTCTCATTCCATTTATTTACGAAACCATTTTCCTATAAACGGCATTTTGGCCATTTCTTTTGCTTCTACTTTTGTAACAAACCAGGTAAATGCCATTAACAATAAAAAGGCGGTTGCAATTGAAAACCAAAGCTCGGGATAAATCCATTTTACAATAGCAATATGTAATAAATATATAATCACTACCAATACAATGTAAGCCGCTAATTTTTTTATAGAGTACGGAACCGGGTAAAATTTTTGCCCTAATTTATAACTGAGTATCATCATTACTAAGTAGCAACTAAATGTAGCAAGGGCGGCGCCGGCATAATGCAATACCGGAATTAAAACAATATTGAGCACAATGGTGATAATAGCCCCTACAATTGTAATGTATGCACCGTAAATATTTTTATTGGTAAGTTTATACCAAATACTAAGGTTGTAATAAATGCCCAAAAAAATATTTCCCAATGCAAGCAATGGCACTACTTCCAAACCTTCGGCCCATTGCTTATTAGCCAGCTCTGTAAAAATCCACCGAAATACATCTAAAAATAATGCAACAAATAAAAACATAAAACAACAGGC
Source organism: Chitinophagaceae bacterium UBA2793 (assembly GCA_002352045.1). Lineage (GTDB taxonomy): Bacteria > Bacteroidota > Bacteroidia > Chitinophagales > Chitinophagaceae > Ferruginibacter. The sequence continues at coordinate 9,738 of DEHT01000033.1, forward strand.
GATTACAAAAAATTTCATCACCCTTGCATAGGTTCTTTGAGCATTTTCGTTTTTGCTTTGATTAAAAAAGAAAGGTTCGGCGGCCATTCTAAAAGCCTGTATCATTATAGTAACCAATAATGCAATTCGAAAAATATTTGCAAAAATGCCCAGTTCATGATCGGCCTGCTGCTGGGGCAAATCAACTACGTGGCGATATATCAATCGGCTCAAAACATCGTTTACCATACCTCCCAAACCCACAATAACTAATGGAAGGCTGTATTGCATTACTTCTTTCCACAGCACTTTATCAAAACGGAAACTAATTTGCTTTAGTTCTTTTGACAATAATAACAATGTAAAAAAACTGCCGCATAAATTACCGAGCAAGTAATAACCCAAGCCAATAGAAGGATTATAAATAAGATTGATAAATCCATCTTTATTTTTTTCTGCCAGCGCAGGAGCAATGCCCAAAAAGAAAATAACTATGGATAAGTTAATAACTATACCGGCTACTCTTGCAAATGCATATTGCTTTGGCCTGTTTTCCTGGCGCAGTTTTGCAAAGGGTAAAGTGTTTAAATTATCAATGGCCAATATTCCAATCATCCATAGTAGGTAACTGGGGTTGCGTTGCAAATCTACCGTATTGGCCAGCCAGTCTTTGCTTGCAAAAAGCAACAGGCTGAATACAATGGTGCTTATAAAAAGAGAAATAGATAAAGTGCTGTATAATTTTTGCCGGTCGTGGGTTTGTGAAAAACGGAAGTAAGCAGTTTCCATTCCGTAGGAATACAAAACATTTAAAAATGGAATAAGGGTATAAACCTGTACAAGGTCGGCGGTTTTTTCGGGCATGGCCACAAAAAAGGGTAATGCCATATTCATTAAATAACCTAAAAACCTGCTTGCAATGGTAGGTACGCCATACCACAATGTTTGCCCTGCTAATTGTTTAATACCTGCCAAAGAATTTTTTTATAAAAATAACATTATTGTCCGACTAAAAAACTTCAAATTGGGCTAAAGCCCATAAGCGGTGCTGGTTTCAACAGCCCTGGGCTTAAGCCCAGGGCNNCTTAGTCGGACAATAGTATAAAAATAAATTAATTAGTACAAAATGAAATTTTCATTTTTCAACTCTATTTTCCTTTCCACTTTTAATTATCAACTAAACCTGTAGGGTTCTGCATCTCACATAACCCACACTGCAAACCCGACAGGTTTCTTCACTTTCCACTTTCCACTTTCCACTTTCAACTATCAACTTTCCACTCCCCACTTTCAACTAAACACTAGTGCTTAAAGATAACCGGACCATCCGGACCAAACCTTTTGCTTTTGGTAAATGAAGTATCTGTGAGCGTGTATAAAAAATAACTGATTTGATTTTTTTGCAAGGGCGATAATTTCATGGGCTTTTGCAAAGCACTATCTAAACCTATGGGAGGCGAGGCAGTTACTTTTATATAATGATCTATTACCTGCGGCACCGAAAAAATACTTCCATCATGCAAATAAGGATAGGTGAGTTGAACATTGCGTAAACTGGGCACTCTAAATTTTAAAGAGTCGCTGCTGAGACCGGTAATGTTCATTCTTCCTTTATCATTAAACCTATTCAAAGGTCGGCCGGTATTTCTATAACTGTTATCGGTAAACAATGGCTCTTTGTGGCAGCTTGCACAATTGGCTTTAAATAATTCGTAGCCTTGTTTTTCGAACCTGCTAAAACTATCGAGGCCATTCATTACACGGTCGTACTTACTGTTGTAGGTAACCAAACTTCCGGTGAACTGTGCCAATGCTTTTAACATGCGCTGACTGCTAACATTTGAATTGCCAAAAGCTTTTTTAAACATGCGGAGATAGGCAGTATCATTTCTTAAAAAAAGTAAAACCGAATCTAAACTATTGCCCATTTCGTTGGGTGCTGTTAAGGGTGAAAGCGGTTGCACTTCTATATGGTTCACGCCACCATCCCAATGGTATTCTTTCATCCAGGCAAGGTTCATTAAAGCAGGTGCATTNNCGTGTATCATAAAATAACTTTTTGCCCAATTGAAAACCTTCTTCTGTTAATTTATTTTTTGCAAAAATATCAATGGGAGGTTGTGGCCATCCTTTGGGAATAATCCATTTTATGGGGGTGGGCGCATAAGGGCCAAAGCCATCATCCTTTGTAGCACTCATCAATAAACCTGCAACTAATACAAACAAAAAAAACGATATGATGATTTTTATTTTCAAATTAATGTACGCTACTTATTGAAAACATATTTTGAAAATTATCGGCAATTTTTGAAGCCTGGTTTCCGGGCGACATTATTAATGCCTGCTCTGCAATTTTTATTGAATGAAGTCCGTTCCAATAATTATCAATATTGAGATTAATATCAATGGTATTGCTTGAACCTTCTGTTACAGTTAAAGAGACCGGCAGTTTCAATTCGATAAGCCTTGCTGCATTAAATGGAGAACGATAGCCGCCTATATGATGTTCTATCCTTTGTAAATCGGCAGTGGAAGCATTGGAATAGCCTTCCATTTTAAAAAAGATATAGCCCGAATTCCATGTCCAAAACATTCCGTTTAGCGGATCAAGTGCGCCTTCCTGTGCACCGGTATTATTAAAAGCACTATCCACGCCTAAAGTAAAAAATAACTTATCATAAACACCCGGCAACACATCTGCCCACACACTATCGGCAATTCCTTTTTCCAATAAAAAAATTTCTTTGTTGTAGGGTATCATTTTTTTTCCTGCAACATTAATATTGCTGATGTAAAATTTTAACCGATTAATTTGATAGCTTTCGTTAAAGGCATTGGTATAGCTGCTATCTGCCAAAACCAATTCATTATTGTTTGCCCATACATGAAAGCGCAGCAACAATTTTCCCTGGTTTTGTGCCATACACTGCACGCTGCAAAACATCCATAGAAAAAAAAATGCTACGGTTCTTAAAAATGTTTTATTCATATAAACCCGGTTTGCGGCGATTGATTTTTTTATCGGCCATTTTCTTTTTGCTTTCGAGTCGCTTAATTTTACTGGTAAAGCTGGGTTTGCTTGCTTTTCTTTTTTTAGGCACTATCATTGCTTTTTGCAGCAGTGCGTTCATTTTTTTTATTACTATTTCTTTATTGGCCAATTGCGTTCGGGCTTCGCTGCTTTTTACCAGCAGCATACCATCTGCATTAATCCTGTTGGCCAATTGAAGAATGATGCGTTCTTTTTCTTCGGTAGTAAACAATGAAGAACTTGCAATGTTCCAATACCCTTCCACCATGGTTTCTACCTTGTTTACATTTTGTCCGCCCTTGCCTCCGCTTCTTGCTGTTTTAAATTTTATTTCTGCTACTATATTGTGCATAGTTTCAAAATTACCCTGAAAAACAGACAATTTGCAGAAACTGAACTTATTAAAAGCGTTAATATTTCAAAAATCAGGAAAAAATCTACATTTTTGCATCCAACCAAACCGCCACATTTTGAAAGGCATTTATTCATCAATACTGGAAAAAAAGCAACAGGGCAAAAAAAGCTTTGCAGTTCTTATTGATCCCGATAAGGTGAATGAGCAAAGCTTAGATGCATTAATTGAGCTGGCAAAAGAAGCCAGGGTTGATTATTTTTTTGTGGGTGGAAGCCTGGTGGTTTCCGATAATATGGATGAATGTATTCAGCAAATAAAAAGCAGTTGTGCTATACCGGTAATACTTTTTCCGGGAAGCCCCAGCCAGGTAAGTAAATATGCCGATGCCCTTTTATATCTCTCATTAATTAGTGGCCGAAATCCGGAGTTGCTCATAGGCCAGCATGTGGTAAGTGCTCCTGTGGTAAAAAAGAGCGGACTACCCATAATGCCTACCGGCTATATGGTAATTGATGGTGGCGCACCTACAACCGTTTCATACATAAGCAATGCTGCTCCCTTACCAAGCGACAAAAACGAAATTGCCATGTGCACTGCAATGGCCGGCGAAATGCTGGGCATGAAATTAATATATATGGATGCCGGCAGTGGTGCTAAAAAAGCTATTAGCGAAAACATGATTGCTAAAGTAGCCGGCTGTATTGATATACCTCTTATTGTAGGCGGTGGAATTATTACTGCCGAAAAAGCCTACCTCAATTGCAAAGCCGGCGCCGACATTATTGTAGTTGGCAACGCCATTGAAAAAGATGCAACTCTTATAAAAGAAATTGCTGCTGCTGTGCATAGTGTAGAGGTGGTGATGTAGGAGATGATTAGAAAATTCTGCTTTTATTTTGATTGATTAAATCCGCTATTCAATACTGTTATATATTGCTGAAATAGAAAAAATTCTGCTCGCTTTCTCTTTGATAAAAGTCATAAATTAGCTATACGGTTTACCTTATGAATAATCACATCATTAAAGGCAAACGATAAAGCCCTTTTACAAAAATTTCAATAAAAAAACCCCGCAGATAGGCGAGGCACTAAATGTTTTCACAACGGAAAAATCCTTATTGTGAATTGCTTTCAAAGCATAAATATATAAAAAACCAAATGATATGAAAAAAAACATTTTGGGATTGGATTTAGGAACAACCTCAATAGGCTTTGCTCATGTAATTGAAGATGAGCAGAACGAACAATCAGAAATTATACAAATTGGAGTAAGAGTTAATCCGCTAACAACCGATGAACAAACTAATTTTGAAAAAGGAAAACCAGTATCTGTTAATGCCGACCGAACATTAAAACGAGGAGCCAGAAGAAACCTGGATCGTTACCAAGATAGAAGAAGCAATCTTATTCATGCGCTTTCAAAAGCCAATATTATAAGTTCCGACACAAAACTTGCTGAAGACGGTAAACAAAGCACATTTGAAACCTGGCAAATTAGATCAAAAGCTGTTACAGAAAGAATTGAAAAAAATGAATTGGCCAGAGTTTTTCTTACCATTAATAAAAAGCGTGGCTATAAAAGTAGTCGCAAAGCCAAGAACGAGGATGAAGGACAAGCAATAAACGGCATGGAGGCTGCCAAAAGATTGTATGAAGAAAACCTTACGCCAGGGCAATTAGTTTATCAATTATTAAACGAAGGCAAGAAAAACATTCCTGATTTTTACAGGTCAGATTTACAAGCTGAATTTGATACCATTTGGAATTTCCAAAAGCAATTTCATGCCCAAATACTTACCGATGATTTTTATAAAGCGCTACAAGGAAAGGGGCAAAAAGCCAGCAGTGCCTTATTTTGGACAACCTATCAATTCAATATTGCGGAATACAAATCAAAATCAAGAGATGAAAAGAAACTGATTGCATATAAATGGCGAAGCAGTGCGGTTTCAACACAATTAACAAAGGAAGAGGTAGCTTTTGTAATTACAGATATAAATAACAATTTAAAAAATTCGAGTGGCTATTTAGGTGCTATCTCCGACAGAAGCAAAGAATTGTTTTTTAACAAACTCACCGTAGGGCAATACCTATATATTCAACTCCAGAAAAACCCTCATACCCGTTTAAAAAACCAGGTTTTCTATCGTCAGGATTATATGGATGAGTTTGAAGCCATTTGGAAAGAACAATCAAAATATCATCCCGAACTAACACAAGAACTCAAAACTGAAATAAGGGATATTACAATTTTTTACCAACGCAAACTAAAATCGCAAAAAGGGTTAATTAGTTTTTGTGAATTGGAAAGTAAAGAAATTAAACTCGAAAAGAATGCTGAAAAAGTAAAAAAGACCATTGGTTTAAGAGTTGCTCCGAAATCGTCTCCATTATTTCAGGAGTTTAAAATTTGGCAACGGCTGAATGATGTTTTAATTAGAAAAAAAGGAAGTAAAAAAAGAACTACGAAAAATGAAAACGGCAAAATGGAATTGTTCGATGTAGAAAAAGAAATTTTCGTATTAGATAAAGAAACAAAAGAAAAACTTTTTAAAGAATTAAATGTAAAAGGCAATCTGTCTGCTTCAAAAATTATAGAATATTTGGGACACAAACCTTCTGAGTGGGAGCTAAATTTTAATGAGCTAGAAGGCAACCGAACTAACCAGGCTTTATATAATGCCTATCTCAAAATTTTAGAATTAGAAGGTTATAACGAAGATTTGCTAAAGCTTTCAGAGAAGGATGACATCAATGTAGCAGAACTTAAAACGTCTGCTAAAGACATTGAGAAAATGGTGCAGCAAATTTTTGAAGTACTGGGCATCAACACTCGTATTTTAAATTTCGATGCAGAGTTGGATGGCAAAGAATTTGAGCAGCAGGCCTCCTATCAATTATGGCATTTGCTTTACTCCTACGAAGGCGATGATTCAGCCAGCGGAAATGAAAAATTATATGAATTGCTTAAAACAAAATTTGGGTTTAAAAAAGAGCATGCTGTTATTCTTGCTAACGTAGCTTTTTCGGATGATTATGGAAATTTGAGCAGTAGAGCTATGCGTAGAATATATTCCTACCTAAAAGAAAACAAGTATAGTACTGCTGCAGAGCTTGCAGGGTACAAGCATTCAGCAGCTTCGTTAACCAAAGAAGAGATTGAAAACCGAAAATTAGAAACCCATTTGGAGCTTTTGAAGAAAAACAGCCTGCGAAATCCTGTTGTTGAAAAAATTCTTAACCAAATGGTAAACCTCGTTAATGCACTTATTGAAAAAAATAGCGAGAAGGATGAGGATGGAAAAATTATCAACCACTTTAAGTTTGATGAAATACGAATTGAGCTATCCCGTGAGTTAAAAAAGAATGCCAAAGAAAGGGCAGAAATGACCACTAACATCAATGCATCAAAAATTGCACACGAAAAAATTTTTAAATTATTAACCACAGAATTTGGCGTAAAGAATCCAACTAGAACAGACATTATTCGTTACAAATTATACGAAGAATTAAAAAACAATGGCTATAAGGATTTATATACCAATACTTACATTCCAAGAGAAATATTGTTCAGCAAACAAATAGATATTGACCATATAATTCCACAAGCAAAATTATTTGATGACAGCTTTTCCAACAAGACCATTGTTTTTAGGAAGGATAATTTAGAAAAAGGAAATAGAACCGCCTTTGATTTTATTCAAAGTAAATATGGTGAACCCGGCATTGAGGATTACCTGAAAAGAATTGAACATCTTTTTGAACTGGGTAAAAAAAGTAAAGATGATACTTCCGCAGGCATTAGTAAAGCCAAATATCAAAAACTGCTTAAAAAGGAAACTGAAATTGGAGATGGATTTATTGAGCGGGATTTAAGAGATAGCCAATATATTGCCAAAAAAGCTAAGAATATGCTGTTCTCCATTTGCCGAACTGTGGTGGCTACAACCGGCAGCATTACCGACCGTTTGCGTGAAGACTGGGATTTAGTAAACATTATGCAGGAACTCAATTTTGATAAATTTAAAAAATTGGGTTTAACAGAAATGGTGGAAAAGAAAGACGGAACATTTAAAGAACGCATAAAAGACTGGAGCAAACGCAATGATCACCGGCACCATGCAATGGATGCATTAACCGTAGCATTTACTAAACATAGCCATATCCAATACCTCAATCATTTGAATGCCCGTAAAAACGAAGCAGATAAATGGCACCCGGTAATTAGCGGTATTGAACATAAAGAAACAGAAATGGTACTGGATGATGAAGGGAATGCAAAACGAAAATTCAAAAAGCCATTACCAAATTTTCGCCAGCTAGCCAAAGAGCATTTAGAAAAGGTTTTAGTGTCACATAAAGCCAAAAATAAAGTAGTTACCAAAAACAAGAATAAAACTAAATCTAAAACCGGGGAGAAAGTAAAAATTGAACTTACTCCAAGAGGCCAGCTTCATAAAGAAACAGTTTATGGCAAATATCAATATTATGAATCGAAGCTTGAAAAAGTAAGTGCAAAATTTGATGAAACTACCATTGGGTTAGTGGCCAATCCATCTTTTAAAAAACTTTTGTTACAACGTTTGCAAGAAAATGGCAACGACCCCAAGAAAGCTTTTACTGGGAAGAATGCAATTTCAAAAAATCCAATTTATTTAGATAATTCTAAAACATCGCAGCTTCCAGAAGCCGTGAAATTAATTTGGTTGGTAAATGATTTTTCAACCAGGAAAGATGTAACACCTGAGAATTTTAAAGATGAAAAAACAATTGATAAAATTTTGGATAAAAAAGTAAAAGAAATTTTATTAAACAGGTTAAAACAATTTGGCGATCCTAAAAAAGCATTCTCCGATTTGGATAAAAATCCAATATGGCTAAATCAGGAAAAAGGTATTGCAATAAAGCGTGTTACCATAAGTGGAGTAAAAAATGCAGAGTTTTTACACTATAAAAAAGATCATTTTGGCAAAGCAATCATTGATAAAAATGGAAAACCTATTCCTGTTGATTTTGTTAGTACCGGCAACAATCATCATGTAGCAATTTATAGAGATGAAAAAGGTAATCTTCAGGAAAAGGTAGTATCGTTATTTGAAGCAGTGCAACTAGTAAATGCCGGAGAGCCGGTTATTGATAAAACGTATAACCAGGGTATTGGTTGGCAGTTTTTATTTACAATGAAACAAAATGAATATTTTGTTTTCCCGAATGAACAAAGTGGTTTTAATCCTAATGAAACTGATTTACTCAACCCGGCAAACAAAAAGTTAATTAGCCCTAATTTGTTTAGAGTGCAGAAGCTTGCATCGCTACAATATTGGTTTCGACACCACCTTGAAACAACTGTTGATGTAAAACCTGAATTAAAAAATATTGCTTATTATCCTCAACTTGGATTAAATGGAATAAAAGAAATTGTAAAAGTTCGTCTCAATCACTTAGGTGATATAGTTAAAGTAGGAGAATATTAAAATACGATTATATGATAAAACGCACCCTTTATTTTGGTAATCCAGCATACTTAAAAACCCTCAACGAGCAATTGGTTATTACATATCCAACAGAAATAATCAATGGTCAACCCTTGCCTGAACAAAGCAAACAATTACCCATTGAAGATATTGGTGTGGTTATACTAGATCATCAGCAAATAACCATTAGCCAGGCATTAATTGCTAAATTATTGGCTAATAATGTAGCTCTCATCACCTGCGATAATAGCCACCATCCTACCGGGCTTTTGCTCAACCTCGATGGCAACACCTTGCAGAGTGCTAAATTTCAGGCTCAAATTGAAGCTTCTTTACCCCTTAAAAAACAACTTTGGCAACAAACCGTTACCGCTAAAATAAGTAACCAGGCCAAAGTGCTGGAGAGCAAAGGAACCGGCGCCAAAAATTTGCGTAATTGGAGTATGGAAGTAAAAAGTGGCGATGCAGATAACCATGAAGCAATGGCAGCAGTTTATTATTGGAAAAACCTTTTTGAAATCTTCCCCGAGTTTAAGAGAGAGCGTTTTGGTGAGCCGCCAAACAATCTTTTAAATTATGGCTATGCCATTTTAAGAGCAGTAGTTGCAAGAGCCATTGTAGGTAGTGGCCTCTTACCTACTTTGGGCATTTTTCATAAAAACCAATACAATGCATATTGCCTTGCCGACGATTTAATGGAACCTTATCGTCCTTTTGTTGATAAAACAGTTTGGACAATAGTGAGGCAAAATGGACGCTACCTTGAGCTTACGCCCAATATGAAAAAAGAACTTTTAAATATTCCTGCCCAGGATGTTTTAATTAATGGAGAAAAAAGTCCTTTGATGATTGCAGTGCAAAAAACAACATCATCGGTTGTCAAATGCTTTGAAGGTAAACAAAGAAAAATTTTATACCCTGAATTTGTATAAGAAAGGTAGCTGTCTTTCCGAGCGTAGC
>DEHT01000032.1 GCA_002352045.1 Chitinophagaceae bacterium UBA2793
CCAAAAAAGCCGCTCTTTTCAGAACGGCCATTTGAGTTTGTATTATGAGTTCGTTTATTAAACTTTAAAGTGAGCAAAAGCTTTATTAGCTTCGGCCATACGGTGTGTATCTTCTTTCTTTTTAAAAGAAGCACCTTCGCCTTTGCTTGCAGCAACAATTTCGTTGGCTAATTTTTCTGCCATGCTACGGCCATTTCTTTCACGGCTGTAACGTACCATCCATTTAATGCTCAAAGAAACTTTTCTGTCGGCACGTACTTCACTTGGAATTTGGAAAGTAGCACCACCAATACGGCGGCTACGAACTTCAACACCGGGAGTGATATTCGACAATGCTTTTTTCCAAACTTCGTATCCATCTTCACCGGTAGTTTTAGCTACTTTTTCCAAAGCATCGTAGAAGATATTATAAGCTCCGCTTTTTTTACCTTCCCACATTAGGTTGTTCACAAAACGGGTAACCAGTTTATCGTTAAACTTTGGATCGGGAGCTAAAGGAAGTTTTTTGGCTTGTGCTTTACGCATTGTATTATTTTTTTAACTAAGTACTTTGTACTTACTACTTATTACTATTTAATTATTTCTTTGCTTTTTTAGTACCGTATTTACTGCGGCTTTGCTTGCGGTCTTTTACACCTGCAGTATCTAAGCTACCACGAACGATATGATAACGAACACCCGGCAAATCTTTAACCCTACCACCACGAATCAACACAATACTGTGCTCTTGCAGGTTGTGGCCTTCACCCGGGATATAAGCGATAACTTCAATTTTATTGGTCAAACGAACTTTGGCTACTTTGCGCAAAGCTGAGTTTGGTTTTTTAGGGGTAGTTGTATAAACCCTTGTACATACACCACGACGCTGCGGGCAGGCATCCAAAGCTCTTGATTTGCTTTTTGCCTTAATTACTTCTCTACCTTTTCTTACTAATTGTTGAATAGTTGGCATTAATTAACCTTTTTTTTCGGACGGCAAAGGTAGGGTTTATACTTTAATTTCAAAACAGATTTTAAAAAAATATTCTTCTTTTTATAGAAAAAGCCGCTCATTGGCGGCATTTTAAACTTTTATAGTAAGAATTTTAATTAAATCTTCTGCATCCAGCCATGCGTATCAGCTACTTTACCATAGCGAATATCGTTCATTCTTTGCTTTACAGAAGGAGCTGTTGTCCAACTATTTACATCAAATTCCATCGTGTAATCCTTATACCTAAGCTCCTTAATAAGGCTTATAGTAGCGGCGGTACCTGTTCCAAAAACTTCTTTTAGCTCTCCGGCTTTATGCGCTTCAATTATTTCATCAATATTTAGGCTTCTTTCTTCTACAGTAAGGCCTAAATCTTTCAACACCTGAATTACGCTGTCTCTGGTAACGCCGGCTAAAATGGTTCCGGATTCGAGGCCCGGCGTAATTGCTTTATTGCCAATAATAAAAAATACGTTCATGGTTCCACATTCCTGCACATATTTATGCTCAAACGCATCGGTCCAAAGTACCTGATCGTAGCCTTTCTTTTTAGCCTCAGCAGTGGCATACATGGCAGCACCATAATTCCCGGCAGCTTTAGCATATCCTACTCCACCGGGTACAGCTCTTACATACTGTTCCTCTACATAAATACGCATAGGTGTAGCATAATAAGGCCCGGTAGGACTCAAAATAATCATAAACTTATATTTCTCGCTTGGCCTCACCCCAATCATTTCGTCGCTGCTAAACATAAACGGACGAATATATAAGGAATGATCTGGTTTATTAGGAACCCAGTTCCTATCTAAATTAATTAAGGTGCGCATTCCTTCCATAAATAAATGCTCGGGTACTTCAGGCATTTGCATTCTTACGGCAGAAATATTAAAGCGTTTATAATTATCGAGCGGGCGAAAAATTTGTACTTCGCCTGCTTCATTTTTATAAGCTTTTATACCTTCAAAAATAGCCTGGCCATAATGAATGGCTGCCAATGAAGGTTCCAATAATAAAGGTTGATAAGGTTTTATTTCTACATTTCTCCATTCACCATCTTCAAAATCTGCTTCCAGCATGTAGTCGGTAAAATATTTCCCGAAAGGAATATTTTCGAGATTAATGTCGGTAAGTTTACTACGTTCTATTTTCGTAATATTAAAATCGGCGGCGGCAATCATAATCGTTAATTTTACATTTCTGCAAAGAAACGAAAAATAAAACAGTTAAAACAGTATATGAGTATTGACAGTATTCAATTAACATCTGTATTGGTTGAAAAATTATATAACAAGCATTTGTATAATTTTAATACAGCCGGCCACAACACATCGAAAGAAAAAAATGATGGTTTCAAAAGCCTGGGGAACAATGAAAAAAATATATTGATTATTGTAAACGAGCCCCATGCATTGCACGTTCAGGAGGATGACCTTAAACTGTTAACCGGTATTTTATCAGCATGTAAGTTATCTGTTGCAGATGTAGCCCTGGTAAATACCGACAAAAATACATTTGCCAATTTTTCAACATTAAACGAAACTTTCAATCCTGCAATAGTATTGTTGTTTGGCGTAACGCCGGATGCATTAGATTTTCCAATGGAGTTTCCTCTGTTTCAATTGCAGCAATACAATCGACAAAAATATCTTTCCTCTCCATCGCTTAGTGAAATTTCAATAGACAAATCTTTAAAGAAAAACTTGTGGGACATTCTTCAAAAAATATTTAACTAATGGCACTACCAAGTATCATTTTTGCCAGCAACAATCTACACAAGGCAAACGAAATAAGAGCTGTGCTTGCAGATTTGTTGAGCATACAAACTTTAAAAGAAGCAGGAATTTTAATTGAAATCCCTGAGCCGCATGATACATTGGAAGCCAATGCCAGTGAAAAGTCGGGTGTGATAAATAAACTAAGTGGTAAAAATTGCTTTAGTGAAGATAGCGGCTTGGAAGTAGAAGCATTACAGGGAGAACCTGGTGTAAAGAGTGCACGCTATGCCGATAATGAACCTCATTATAAAAATAATATTGACAAATTGCTTCAAAAGATAAAGGCCGTTACCGATAGGACTGCACGATTTAGAACGGTAATTTCTTTACAATTAGATGGTCAAGAATATTTTTTTGAAGGAGTCTGCAATGGCAGAATAACTTACACGGAAAAAGGTGAAGAAGGCTTTGGTTACGACCCCGTTTTTATACCTGATGGGGCTTCCAAAACCTTTGCTGAAATGGGCATGGATGAAAAAAACATATATAGCCACCGAAAAAAAGCAACTGAAAAATTAGTAACCTTTTTAAAGGATTATTATGACAAGAATTAAACTGCAAGTACCTGATAAAGTAATTTATGAAACCGTAATCACTGTTAGAATTACCGATATAAACTATGGCAACCACCTGGGCAATGATGCATTGGTTAGTATTCTTCATGAAGCAAGAATGCAATGGCTGGCCAGTATGAATTACAGCGAACTAAATTTTGCTGGAACTTCTCTTATTATGTGCGATTTGGCAATTGAATATAAAAATGAAGGCTTTTATAAAGATGAACTAGTCATAAAAATTTCAATTGGAGAAGTTTCATCGGTTGGGTTTGAAATATATTATCACATTTTCAATCAGCACAATAAAGAAATTGCAAAAGCAAAAACAGGTATGGTTTGTTTTAATTATGAAATCAAAAAAATGACGGCTGTGCCAGATTTTTTTTTACAGCAAATCAATCTTAAAAACAATTAAGTTTTTTTCACAATTTAAAATTCATTCCAAATTCTCCAATTCTCTTCAGCCTGTAACACCAGCATATCATATCCGTTTTTAATGATAGCTCCTTTTACTTTTCCTTCTTTTAAAAAAGCGGTTTCATCGGGGCGATAAACCAAATCGTACAAAAAATGGCGGGAAGAAATGAATTGATAGGGCAAGGCAGGCTTTTCATTTACATTGGGGTAAGTACCTACCGGGCTGGCATTGATAATGATGCTATATTCTTCCATCAACTTTTCATCTACTTCCTCATAGTTAATTCTTCCAGACCTGTTAGCTTCCCTAGAAACCAGTAAAAATGGAATATTATTTTTTGCCAACACAAATTGTACTGCTTTAGAAGCCCCGCCTGTGCCTAATATCAAAGCTTTAGTATGATGGCTTTGCAACAAAGGTTTAAAAGATTTTTCGAACCCAATAACATCTGTATTATGCCCTTTTAATCCATCCGGTAAAAATTCAATACAGTTTACTGCTCCAATTTTTTTTGCTTCTTCGGAGATAGTTTGCAGGTAAGGAATCACCATTTCTTTGTAAGGAATAGTTACTGCAAGGCCATGTAACAAAGTATTGCCCGATAGCAGATTTGGGAACTGCTCAATTCCTTCAATTGGGAATAACTCAAACGAACAATCCGCCAGGCTCTCTTTCTCAAATTTTTCAGTAAAATATTTTTTTGAAAAAGAATGCCCCAGCGGATATCCTATTAAGCCGTATAAATTCATATTAAATTGAAAGTTGAAAGTTCAAATGCAACTTTAAAATATGCTTTTTTTATCACTACCAATTAAACATTGCAATGCTACTTATCAAGGTACAAACTAAATGTATCTCCTCTTAAACCAATACGCATTGCTTCCAAAGCAATCATTTCAGTTGGAGCAATGTTTCCGAGGTTTACGTTGCAACCTATCAATTCAAGAAAATAAAGTTGCTGTGCTTTTTGGGGTGCTTCCCAAATAATTTGTTCTTCTGGAATTTGAGTAAGAATTTCCTGTACCAGGCCTTCTCTTACTTCGCCCGAACCCCTGTAAATACCTACATTACCAGCCTCTCTTGCTTCTGCAATTACATAGGTGGAGCCGGCATTTAGTTCAGCTCTCATTAATTCTATCCACTTATAAGGAGGAATAATATGTGCAGCATCTTTACTACCTACTTCACTTAAAACTGTTCCATGTTTAGTGAGTTTTTCAATATATCCACATTTTTCTGCGTGAGGTATTGTGATTGAACCATCACTTACCTCCATGTGCGATATGCCATAATCTTTACAAACGGCTATATAATCATCTATTTGGTTACGCACCAGAAATGCTTCAAATAATGTTCCCCCAAAATAAATAGGAATATTATAGGATTTATAAACTTCTAATTTTTCTTTCAAATTAGGCGTAACATAAGAAGTTCCAAAACCTAATTTCACAATATCTACATAAGGATGAGATACGCTCATAAAATTCTTTGCATCTTCAATACTAAGTCCTTTATCCATCACCATAGTGATACCCGATGTACGAGGTTTTGGATTTCTTTCGGGCATTTGTGTAAGGTTAAAATTCATATATGTATCTAAATTTATGGCTGCAAATATATTCAATAGCAGCCAACTAAGTTGTTACTATGATCAAAATCAGGGATACTAAGTTTACTTGAAAAGTTTTTTCTTTTTGTACTGTGCAATTATTTCAACCACTTGCTGATGTTGTAAAATGGAAGGATTTAATTCAATAAATTTTTTAATAAGCTTAGGGTTAGCATTTAAGCCGGTTTCCAGGGTAACAATACCTTCTTTAATTCTGCCTACCGAAATAAGGAACATACTTTTATAAAAAAGAAAAATGGGTTTACCATCTGTTTGCTCAAAGGCAAAATCTGAATATTCAATTCCCTCTTCAAAGAGTTGACCTTCCAACATGCATTTTAGCAGTTCCTGCCAACCATTGGTATTTTTTGGTCGAACCCTTACTACCAGCCCAAAATAAGAAATGGCTTCATCAATATTATTCAATTGCATATAACATTGCCCCAATGCCAGGTTGTATTCGGGTTGCATACTATGCATTTTGGCGGCAGCCTGTAATTGCTTAATAGCACTTTGCCACGAGCCTTCATTCATATAGGTACAGGCAATTTTATAATACATTTGACTATCTTCTGCATTTAAGTGGCTGGCTTTTTTATAATAAAACCTTGCCTGTGGATAGTTGGTCAGTTTATCGTAGCAATGCCCAATGGCTTCGTAAATTACCGCTTCCGGCCTTGAAAGTTCTGCTACTTTTTCAAGCATCTCAATTGCTTCTTTGTACTTTCTTAATCTTATGTATGCATCGCCCATATTGCGATATGCGTAATCAAATTTTTCATCAATGGCCACTGCGTAGTTGTAAGCATCAATTGCTTTTTCGTACAATTTAATTCCCTGGTAGGCTGCACCAAGGTTAAACCACGCCAGTTCATTAAAAGGATATTGCTCAATAATTCGTTGGTGAATTTTAATTCCCTCTTCGTTACGACCGGTAAAATCGGTCCAAAAGCAAATTTTATAAAGGGCTTCTTCGCTATTGGGGTCGATGGTTAAAATAAGCGCAAAACAATCGAATACTTTTTCAAAATTTTCATAATCGTCATATACGTCGGCTAATTCGAAAAGCAGGTCTAGCTTTTCATCGCCTTCAAAGGTTTCTATGGCAGCTTCCAGCACTTCTGCAGCTTTTTCCTGTTCATCTAAAGCCAGGTAGGCATCGGTTTTCAAAATAAAGAGGTTGGTATCAGTACTGTCGAGGGTTTCTGCGGCTTCTAAAATTTGTAGCGCCTGCTGGTATTTACGGAGACTAATTAAAATATCGGCTTTACCAAGTAATAATGAAGCTGAATATGGATATTGATAAATGCCGTATTCCACAGCTTCTAAAGCCTTTTGGAACTGTTCCTTTTCTTCGTAAAATTCTATAATTCGTTCAAAACCATCCTCTTCAATAAACGAATTGGGCAATCCATTTTTAAGATTTTCGAACTGGAGAAGTAACTCTCTGATCTCTTCACGATCCTGACGATAAGGGTTTTTACTCATAATATTAACGGAATAGGTTATGGTAATTTACCGATTTTTACTACACTTTCCAAGTAAAAACTTATTAACACAACCTTTGCAAAATAAAATAAAATATTTTGTGATGAATGGCGTTTCTAAACCGTATTAATGTTATACATTTGTGAATATTAAAAACGTATGTCTAAAATCACCAAAATATTTCTGCTTTTGTTCTTAATGAACGGGTTGATGCTAAACTCATGGGCAGATGGTGGTTCTGGCAAAAAGAAAGCAAAAGTAACGCTTAACTTAACTAATCCTAAAACCTCCCCTTCTTCTTCATTTATTTTAAAAGCCGGTATTAAATACAAAGGTTCTTTATTAAGTGGAACAGAAATCAGCAAAGGAACAATTGTAAACAACAATTCTTTGAGCTTTCAAAAAGGAAATACTATTCATATTATTCCTTACAAACAAAAAGTAATAGTACCGGAAATGAAGCAAGGATATACAGGATTAAAATTGATATTACAACCTAAATTATAAAAAGCCTCTTTCGAGGCTTTTTTAATATCATTTTGTTTAATTATCCTTTTTTCAATTGTTGATTTTCTTCGTAGGTCATTAGCCTATAACCGGTTTTAGGGGCCTCAAATTTTATAGCGGGGACTATCTCTGAATTAAGATTTTTTAAACTATACTTGAAAGTAAGGTCTCCCGATTGAATTTCATATTGTACAGGCAAGCCGTTTAAGGTTGAAAATGCGTTGTTATAGTTTTTATTACTAAGTGTTACACTGGGGTCAAAATAAACAGTAAACAACTTTCCATCGGGCATTGATGCAGTTGCCTTTTTACACTTGTAATTACCAATATTTATCATCTCATTGCTGATGTTAAATAATAGATTATTGTTTGCTTTATTCTTTTGTTCCCAATTGGCAGCATTTAAAGTAATCATCAGCTTTTGACCACTATATTCTTTTAATATAAACCCGTTGCCGGAGTTGTTGTTAAATACGGTTGATTCGGTACCAAGGGAGCTTGTCATTTCGGAGCGACTTTGTCCTTGTTTTAAATATAAAGTAATTACAGCCCCATTGAGAGAATTGAGTGTTGCCGGATTGTTTTTTGCCGATACAATGGAAATATCGTATTGTAATACACCTTCATTAAATGGCTTTTGCAATAGATAGCCCATGCTCATAATTGCCAAACAAATCAATACAGAAAAAAGGAAAAATGGTTTCATAAAAAGGTTTGTTTTTTTATACAATTCTAAGGTTCAAAATCGTTCAAATGTTTATTGTATAATGCCGATAATTCAACTGTGTAGTAAATATTATTATGAACTATTATGAATGCACAATCGGTATTAAAGATAGGCAATCATTTTTCATTGCCTTATCTTAAGACGAAAAAAAGCTACGCATTGTACGTAGCTTTATCTGTATTTTAACTTAGAATTAGTTATTTCTTAGAAGATTTATTTTTCATCTGTTCCATTTTCTTTTGTGTTTCCTGCATGGCTTCAATGCGCTCCTGTATTTTAGATTTTTTTACAGGCTTTTTACGATTCTCATTTATTTGCACTAATATTTTATCATGGTTAATAATATATTTTTGAATGATAACCTGCAATATTAAAGTAATGGTATTTGAAACAGTATAGTACCAGGTGAGTGCCGATGGAAGGTTGTTGAAAACAAATATCAATAATACCGGGAAAATATAAGGCATATATTTCATTACAGGATTACTGTTGTCCTGCATTTGGCTCATGCTGTATATAGATATCAACAAACTGGTTACTGTAGCTGTAATGGTAAATAGGCTGATATGGTCACCGTAAATAGGAATATTAAATGGCAGTTTTAAAATACTGTCGTACTGTGCCAAATCTGTTGCCCATAAAAAGCTCTTCCCCCTCAAATCAATATTCGATTGAAAGAAATAATAAAGCGACATGAATATTGGAATTTGCAATAGAGCCGGCAAGCAACCTCCCAAAGGATTTACTCCGGCGCTACGCCAAAGTTTCATTTGTTCCATGCCAAAAGCCTGTTGATCGTCTTTATACTTTTCTTTCAGTGCATCCACCTCTGGTTTCAAGGCTTTCATTTTGGCACCACTCAAATAGCTCTTATATAAAATTGGTGATGTAATTAAGCGAATGAGTAATGTCAACAACAAAATAACTATACCCATGCTGGCTACATTCTTTTGCAAAAAATCGAATACCGGTAATAGAAAATACCTGTTTATATATTTTACAAAAGCAAAAATACCGGAACCATAGGGCACAATATTCTCCATTTGATTGCCATACTTTTTCAAAGTATTATAATCGCTTGGGCCATAATACAACTGAAGTGGTATGCTAGCATTATTGCCTTCGGGCAAACTTAGTGAGGCATTAGTAACAGTACGTGCCAAAAAATGCTGATTCGTATCTACTGGCACTTTCCATTCTACTGCAGCCGAGTTAAAGGTATTTTTTGCTACCAAGCCTGTAATAAAAAATTGTTGTTTAAGTGAAATCCAATCTACTGCATTGTTCAATTTAGTGTCGCCATTTTCGAGCATTGCCTCAAAATCGTAATCCTTATTTTCTACAAAACAAAAATGAGTTTGAGTTAATTCGTATTTATGGTCTTTTTCAATTTGAGCGGCCTCTGTTTGCCAAAGGATATTTACCGTATTGCCGGTAAATAATTGCTTTGCACCCTGGGCATTTATATTGAAGTCAATCATATATTCGCCCGGTCTAATGGTAAATTGATGAATCAATTCTTTACCGGCAGAATCTTTTGCAATAAATGAAACAGATTGGCTGTTGTCCTTATTGATTACAATAGGTTGAGCCGTGAAATAAAGGTCGCTGGTTTGAGCTGTTTTATTAGCTCCGGCATTGATAGAATAGGAAAGCTTGTTGAAGCTGCCATCTTGAATATACACAGGATCACCATTGTATTTTTTAAACTTTTTCAACTCTACTTTGCTAGGTTGACCACCTTTATTGGTAAAACTAATTTTGATTAACTCATTTTCTACAACCGTTAACTGTTCAGTTCCCAGTGCGGTTTGAAAATCGTTTAGCTGCTGTGCATTTTTGATAGAATCAACTTTTAAAGAATCTATTCTAGCAACTGTTGTATCTACCTTGGGTTGTAATGCAGCTATTGAATCTGCAATACGCTTTTGATCTGCCTCATAAGCCATCCTGCTCTTGCTATTGATGGCAAACATGGTAATCAGCAATACTGCTATTAATCCAAATCCAATAAGGGTATTCCTATCCATTCCCATTTTTGATATCTTTTATTTTGGTGGGCAAAGGTAAACAAGTTTACCGCATACCTTGTGCCGTAAAAAAAATAAATGCCCTACAAGAGAGGGCATTTTATTAATTGTATTAAAAAGTTATTACTTTTTAGTTGTTGCCGCTTTAGCAGCAGTTGCTTCTTCCTGCTTCAACTGACGAGTCATAGTTACAGAAGCAATAGGAATACGTGGAGAGTTCATAATTTCCATATTTTCAGCCACAATATCCTGTACTCTTACGTTGGCATTTAATTCAAGTGATGTTAAGTCAACATCAATAGCTTCTTTCAAGTATTTAGGAAGGGTTTTTACTTTTACCGCTTTCATTTTAGTAACCAATTTACCACCGGCTTTTACACCTGCAGGCGTTCCCACATAGTTCAATGGCAAAGTAGCAATAACCGTTTTGTTATCTACAAGTTCCAAAAAGTCAACATGCGTTAATACATCGGTTACTTTGTCAAACTGCAAATCTTTCAAAATGCATTTGTAAGTTTTGCCGTCAACAGTTACTTCGGCAATCATAAACTGAGAAGTATAAACGATAGGTTTAAATGCTGCTGCAGGCGCCGAAAAGTTAACTTCCGATTGACCACCATAAATTACAGCCGGCACGAGATTCTGAGAGCGAAGTTGGCGGGTGGCTTTTTTTCCGCTTTCGGTCCTCAGCTGACCTTCAATTGTAATTGATTTCATTGTAAAAATTTTTATGAGGCGCAAAGGTAAGGATTTTCGCCCTGGAAATTCACCTTATCTATAACTTATTTTAAAAGGCCGGCTTTATTTGATTGATTTTCCTCTTCCTCTAATAAATAAACTATTAATGCTTTTATTTTCATATGCATTACGTATGGTTACCGCAAACAATTCATCGGTTGAAACCACTTTAATTTTATCGCAAATGGGCTTAATAGGGATGGTGTCGGTTACAACCAGCTCTTTTAAAACGCTATTTCCAATATTTTCATAAGCCTTTCCGCTTAATACCGGGTGGGTACACATTGCCCTTACACTACGGGCTCCTTTTTCCATCATTAACCCGGCACTTTTGGCCAAAGTACCGCCGGTATCGCAAATATCATCAATTAAAATAATGTCTTTATTGGTAACATCACCAATTACAACCATGCTAGCAATTTCGTTGGCCCGCTTGCGGTGCTTATCGCAAATAACCATTTCGGCTTCAAAAAAACTGGCTACTTCTCTTATTCTATTGGCACTACCTACATCGGGTGCGGCAAATGTGAGACTTTCTAAATTCAACGATTCTATATATGGAATAAAAATGGCCGACGAATCGAGGTGATCTACCGGAATATCAAAGTATCCTTGAATTTGTGCTGCATGAAGATCCATAGTGATTACCCTATCGGCTCCGGCAGCGGTAAGCATATTGGCCACTAATTTGCTCCCAATGGCCACACGGGGTTTATCTTTTCTATCCTGCCTGGCAAAACCATAATAGGGTATTACTGCTATTACTTTATATGCCGAAGCTCTTTTGGCCGCATCAATCATTAGGAGCAGCTCCATCATATTATCGGTTGGCGCAAATGTGCTTTGTATTAAGAACACAAATTTTCCACGGATGCTTTCCATAAACTCTACGCCAATTTCTCCATCGCTAAACCGCTGAATGTTTACATTTCCTAATGGTTCTCCAAATTTTTTTGCTATTTTTTCAGCCAGATAACGAGATCCTGTGCCTGAAAATATTTTTGCATTTGATTCCATGCGCTTGGGATGTGCTGTTTTGGTGGTGATAGATGAGCAAAAGTAATGTTAGTTATTGGCTTTAAAAATTTAAGCAATGGAAAATGATAAAAAAAATTCCCTGCCCATTAAATCGTGGAGCGAAGACGATCGCCCTCGTGAAAAAATGCTTAGCAAAGGGGCTGCTGCCCTTAGCAATTCTGAACTTTTAGCTATCTTAATAAACAATGGTACCAGGCAGCGTTCTGCGGTTGACCTGGCTAAAGATGTACTACAACTCGGCTCCAACAATCTCGATGAACTGGGCAGGCTTAGCCTGAAAGATTTGCAAAAAGTAAAAGGCATTGGTATTGCAAAGGCTATTATAATTGCAGCAGCTTTAGAACTGGGAAGGCGAAGAGAGTCGGCAGGTATTCTCGATAAAAAACACATTAAAACCAGTGCCGATATTGCTGGATATTTAAGAGCTTCTTTAAAAGACAGCAACCACGAAGTTTTTGTAACTATTTATTTAAACCAATCCAATAAAATATTAGACCATAAAACCATTAGTATAGGCGGCATTACCGGCACCGTGGCCGATACAAGACTTATTTTAAGATCGGCCTTGGAAATGGGTGCCACCGCTATTATTCTTTGCCATAATCATCCATCAGGCAACCTAAGGCCCAGCAATGCCGATAATGTACTTACTCAAAAAGTAAAAGAAGCCGCCGCTTTAATGGATATAAAAGTTATGGACCATATTATAGTTAGCAATGAAGGATATTACAGCTTTGCCGATGATGGTATGCTTTGATTAACGGATTAAAATACTTGTGCCTTTTTCAAAAATTTTAAGCCCTGTTACAGGATGAATATAATTTACCATCCACACATAGGTACCGGCATCTGCATTCACACCCTTAAATCTTCCATCCCATCCATTGGTTGGTACGGATGTAGAAAAAACCAATTGACCAAACCGATTAAAAACTCTTAATGAAAACTCTTTTGCAAGATCGGCATTGATGGCTTTTAGGCGGTCATTCAACCCATCGTTATTGGGTGTAAAAGCGGTGGGTACTTTTATCAAGCAGTTATCTAATACTGTTACATAAATTTCATCAGCACCCATGCATCCATGGTTATTCACCTGCAATCTGTAATTTGCCGAAGAAGGTCCCGTAACAATTTTTGAACGAACCGCACCTGTATTCCATAAATAGGTATACCCTGCAATGGAATCCACTCCTATTTGTGTGGTCATTTGCGGGCATAGTGTAATATCTTCTCCAAGATTAAAAACTGGCACCTTATAAATTTGTGTAGTTTGATTGTAACTATAATCTCCACAAAAACGATCGGTAGCAGTTAGTATAATATTATAGCTTCCTTCATTAGAATAAGTAAAGTTTACATTGGGTTGATTGGAAAATGTAACACCGTTTCCATTTTGCCATGTAAAATTACTCACATTGTTCCCTAAAATATTTGCAATAAGATTTACTTGATCATTGCTACAGTATTGGTTATTCAAACCGGAAAAACTTACCCTTGGCGTATCTGTAACCACTATCTGCAGCGTTGAATCGCTTGTGCAGCCGTAGATATCAGTGGCTGTTAAAACTACACTATAATTTCCGGGATTTGTAAATGTATGAGCTGGCGGGGTTTGTCCGTTAAAGCTAAACCCATCGCTATAGTTCCAATGATAATTTAAATTATTTCCATTGGAACTGTTGATTACATTAAAGTTGCTGTTTCGGCAAATCGTGTCGGCACTTATTGTAAAACCTGCATTAAAAGCATTGTTCAATGTATAAGTTCTGCTAAGGGTATCGCTACAGGTACCGTTTGAAACTATTAATTGTACCGAGGCGGTAGGTATTGTAACAGGAAACTCATGCATAACTGATTGCCCGGTTAAAATTGTGCCATCACTGAATGTCCATTGCCAAAAGTTAATTCCATTTCCTCCGGGATGTGAAAGCACTAAGGTATCTGTAACACATCCAAAATGTACCGAATCGTTGAACGCAGCAGATGGGCGGCCAAGCACATTAAACGAAATGGTTTCAGCTACATTTTGTGCAGCATAGCATGTATCTAAAACACTGTTTCCATCCGCTCCTGCAATATTGTGAATGGTAAAATTTCCAAATGTATTGATAGGCTGAGATAAATGTAATGTAATGGCATTGGTATAGCCAAGGGTACAGGTTGCATCGGTTGATACTGAAGATATATTTACAGGGGCCGGGCCTGTTATTGAAAATTCTGAACCATTTAAATTAATACTGTTGCATAAAATAGAATGGCTATAAAATATTTTAATGGCTTGCGGAGAACAACGATCGTATTGTAGCGAATCATAAACTGGGGCTGGCGCCTGTGTTGTAGAGAAGGGGAATGCAGTAGCTGGGGGCATAAAAGCAAAACAACTATCAGAAACTGTATTACCATCGCTACCGGTATTGATGTTTACACTAAAGTTACCTGCAGGCAGGTTGCCCGATAGCGTTAGAACAACCTGAGTAGTGGTTGAGCCTGTACAATTAGATGTAATTCCGGTTACATTTAGTCCGCCGGGAGAAACTGTAAACTCTGACCCTGTTGCCGAAATACTATTACAAGCAACGGGTTTATCAAAATTAACAACAACTCTAAAGGGCTTGCACTCATCAAAAGTTACTGATTGNNCAGCAAGTGGGATGGTACATGTATCTATCAATGTATTACCATCTGTACCGTTGTTTACTACCAATTGATAGTTGCCATGTGGCAATGGGTTTTGCAAATTAATTAATAATGTATCGGTATAAGAATTGATTCCGCCGCAAACAGTTTGTACAGAAGCTACAGCCGGGTTGCCGGGTTGAATACTAAATTCAGAGCCGGTAGATGTAATACTACTACACAATACAGGCTTACTTAATGCAACTTTCAAAAGTGTAGGAGCACAACCGGTGTATGCAATATTATTTATTGCAAGTGGAACTTGCGCCGCCACATTAAAAGGAATAGATGTCGGAAGCATAGCTGTATTACAAACATCCAATACTGTGTTAGCATCTGTACCATTATTGACAATTAAATTATAACTACCAGGAGGCAACGGGTTCTGCATATTTAGTGTAAGACTCGTAATAGCATTTTGCCCGGTACTGCAAAGCGATGTAATACTCGTAAAAGGGAAAGTACTTGTACCATCAGAAATTGTAAACTCGCTTCCAGTAGCAGTAAGGCTATTGCATAAAACATCTTCAGAAAATGTAACACTTACCTGTGAGCTATTGCACCCAACAATACCAGTGCTTGATATGGCCGGTAATTGATTATCAGTAAGCACGGCAGTGCCTCCTGTAAACGCCAGGTTATATCCCTGGGTTGTAAAAGAAGAATACCTCGATACCATTAGTAAGTAGTCTCTTCCGGCCGTTATTGTTGGCATCGCATTTAATACCGGGGTATTACCGGCACAGTTTATATTACCGGTTCCGGCAGCAGTACATCCGGTTGCCACTTCTGTTGCACTTAGGTTGGTGCTGATACTTAAATTATTTGTAAAAACATCTGTTACAGGCCGCCCGGTAATATCCAGTACAGTCCAATCAATATCTGCCTGAACAAGGGGTGTAATCAAAAAACCTAATGTTCCTGTTTGGTAACAATGAAACCTATACCAAAACACATTTTCTGCTGTGGGAGTATTGGCACATCCGGCAAAAGGTAATGCCGGACCTGTACAGTTACTTACATTATTTTGAGTAAAGGTTAATGTACCACAAACAACTATGGCCGTTTGAGGTGTTCTTCCGGGCCCTGAACAAGGCTGAGCCTTCATTTGTACTGAAACCAAAAGCAACAAAAAAGATAAATTAAAACGCATTCTTTAGTAGTTTTTGTAGAGAAAGATAAAAGTACAAAGAATACTGTCGACTGAGTCCGAATTACTTTCCGATACAAAATTTNNTTGGGCAACAACTGGGCAACAAAACCCACTAAAACAAGTGCAAGTACAGCACAAAGAAAAGAAAAAATGTTGTTTGGTGTAGAGTGTGTTTGTCCTTATCATAAGCAATAAGCGAAGATAAGTTTTTACACTATCTTAATTGACTAACAACTGCTTCCAATTGTAAGCCCATATACTGGCAGAACTCTTCAACGGTAACAACTTGGTGTTGCTGCTTGTTGAAGTACTCTTTAATCCTCTTAATAAGGTATCTACCATATCTGTCGCTTTTGCCTGTGATTATCTGAATGTCTTNNAAAGTGTGTTTGTTGGAATAATGTGGCAATAACGGAAATGTCGGAAGTGGTTATTTGCAGAGGCTTATAAAGCATTATAGTTTTGTATCGTGATGAAGAAAATAATTGTATCGATTTTGTTTTTAACGGCTTTTACAGCCGCTTTTTCGCAAGAAGAAGCAAGGGTGATGAAAGTTAAAGATGGCGATACATACGTTCTTAAAAC
>DEHT01000030.1:0-2637 GCA_002352045.1 Chitinophagaceae bacterium UBA2793
TCCATTATCCATTATCCATTATTCATTATTCATTATCCATTAACAATTACCTTTGCGTCATGTCAATATTAGTTTCCAATCTTACAAAAAACTACGGCACCCAAACTGCTGTAAACAATATTTCTTTTAAAGTAGATAAAGGTGAAATTGTAGGTTTCCTTGGGCCCAATGGTGCAGGCAAAAGCACCAGCATGAAAATGATAACCGGCTACCTGGCTGCCGATGCCGGCAATATTGAAGTTTGTGGCATGGCAGTAAATGAAAACAATATTCATACAAAAGAAAAAATTGGTTATCTGCCCGAAGCCAACCCATTGTATTTTGATATGTATGTGAGAGAATACCTTGCTTTCATTGCAGGAATTCATAAAGTAGTGGATGCAAAGTCAAGAGTGGAAACTGTAATAAAAACGGTTGGGCTTACGCCTGAGGCGCATAAAAAAATTGGGCAATTGAGTAAAGGTTATAAACAAAGGGTTGGTTTAGCTGCGGCCATGGTACATGATCCCGAAGTGTTGATTTTGGATGAACCCACCAGCGGACTGGACCCCAACCAAATTGTAGAAATAAGAAGTGTGATAAAAGAACTGGCGCAAACAAAAACCATTTTGTTCAGCAGCCACATTATGCAGGAAGTAGAAGCCTTGTGCGACAGAGTGATCATCATCAACAAAGGCAATATAGTTGCCAACGACCGGTTGAGCAATCTTCAACAAAACAATACAGATCTTCAACAGGTAACGGTAGAATTTAAAGAAGCAGTACAAATTGAAAAGCTAAAAGCGATAACAGGTGTTTCTTCTGCTGCTCAATTATCAATTGTCAATTATCAATTATCAACCAAGGATGCTGAGTCTGTAAAAAAACAATTGCTCCAGATCAGTATCGAAAACAACTGGGATATTGTATCGTTGCAAACCCAGGTACAGAGCATGGAAGATGTATTTAGAGATTTAACGAAGCAATAGTTCAATTATAAAATTTTTACCCGTCCCACTATTATGTACAACAAAAATGGTTGCCCACAACTGAACAACCATTTGCATTTTTAAACATTTATAATTTACTCTACCACGGTAATTCCGGTAGCAGTAACCCTCCATTCGTTTTGCGGCTTAGTAATTGCTGCAATTTCTTCTGCCGATTTTTTGGCATCTTCGGCATAGTGGCGAAGTTCTGCAACAGAAACTATCTTGCTTTTTAACTCACCGTCAATTACCACCGTTTTACCCACAGCAGCAGTAGGAACAAAAAAAGCATAATCTTTCATTTTTACAAAAGCCGTGGTACTGTCGTTTACAGCCAACTTCACCCAGCAACCTTTTTTGGGGCACACTTCTAAAACCTTTGCTTTTACTTTGGTTTGAATTGCTTTGTTTTCACCCAGTTTGGCAGCAGCTTCATTAATGGCCATTGCACCATCGGGGCTAACTTTGGCACCATAAGTATCGCCAATATTAGCATCTCCTGCCGGCGGTTGGGCGTTCGCTAAAAATGTAGTTAACACAACTATTGTCAACAAAAACAGTTTTTTCATAATTAATTTTTAAGACATCAAAAATAAGCATTTGGTTGCTTTTGACATTATCCAAGTGTAAAAACTATGTAAAAAGAAAGCAGGCTGAAAGCATTTGCTATAGCAACGTATTATTCACTCTGCTTAATAATTTCCTTTAAAATAGCGCTATTCACTTTTACTGGATATTTTTTTCGCAGTTGTGCAATCCAATCCTGCTCTAATTGCTGTTGGTAATCGTTAATTACTAAGCCACGGGCTTCTTCAAAGCTGCGTGGTTGATTGGCCGCATACACATTTACATACTTTACAAACGTAGAACTGCCATCTACATTTGAAACAATGGCCGAGTAGGAATCCCTTACAGGAAGTGCAGCCTGGTTTACTCCGGCAATTTGTGTAAGTTCATATCGGCCGCTATCTGCCTGAACCGTTTCGTTTAGCTCCGTTGATAAAACTCTCCAGTTCTTTCCTTTTTTTAAAGCCGTTAAAGTGTTTTCTGCATCTTTTACCGATGTGCAATTAAAAATAAGTACATCAGCGCTTGCCGCCCAGCGATAATTACCGGTATGTGTGTTGTAATAATTTTGCAAGCCTTCGTTATCGTTACTTGCCTTGCTCCATACATTACGTTCCATTATTTCAAAAAGCATATTGCCTTCTTTAAATTCTTTCATTTGAAAGGCAAATTCGGGATTGTACTGCTCCAAATTATTTTTATAATAATTCATGGCGGCATACATCATAAATTTATTCCACAGTTCTGCATTGGGTAATACATGGCCTGCTGCCCTGCTGTCGAGCACATAGTTCAACCAGTCTAAACCGGTGGCTGCTCCTTTTTTAAAGTGTAAAATCTTTTTATTGCTGATGGAATAGTTCTTAACCTGGGCTTCAGAAGGGTTTTTTAGCAAACTATCGGCAAAGCGAAAGAGTTCACTTTCTTTAGCGTCTTTGGTTTTCTTCAATCCCATATCGGCCATTACCTGCTTATTAAATCTTTCTTTTTCGGCATTTACCCTTTCGTCTTTCAGCACTTTTTGTTTTAAATCGTTCATGAATATTTCATCCGACTTATCTTTTGGCGTAGGCCTAAATGCAATTCTTTTTACAATATGATA
>DEHT01000030.1:2751-12656 GCA_002352045.1 Chitinophagaceae bacterium UBA2793
TTTCTTCTTTCAATTTAAAAATATGCCAGGCCGATTTACTGCGATAAGGCTTGCTTACTTCGCCGGGCTTTAATGCATAAACAATGTTTTCATATTGATATGGAATGCTGAATGCTGTGATAAAACCAAAGTCGGATGATTTAAGATTGGCATCTTTTATAAAAATACTTTGGAATGCAGCTTTGTCGTCGCTATTACTTTTTAAAGCAGCATACAATTCATTGATGCTTTTATTTGCTTTCATAGTGTCGGCGCCTGCAGGTACCGGAATGGAAAAATGCAGCACATGCAAATCTTTTTGAGACCGACTAAAGGCTTCATCCTTGAGGCGATCTATTCCTTTATCATCATTGAGATAATTATCAATTACCTGTCCACGAAAATTAGCTACATCAAATTGAATTTGCGACAAGGTATCTAACCTTAATTCTTCGGCGGCCTTTACTTTTAATTTAAAATTGGTATAAAGATCCACGTATTCTTTAATAGCATTTTCCTTGTCTTCTTCTTCGGTTTTATTTTTATTAAACGCCCTTAAAAA
Organism: Chitinophagaceae bacterium UBA2793; assembly: GCA_002352045.1. Lineage (GTDB taxonomy): Bacteria > Bacteroidota > Bacteroidia > Chitinophagales > Chitinophagaceae > Ferruginibacter. The sequence goes on from DEHT01000030.1 coordinate 3,293, forward strand.
TTCTTCTTTGCTTATAGATTGGTTGCCATATTGTATAAAATTTTGGGCTTGTGCCGATGTGCCTATTGCTGCTAAAAGAATGAGTCCGTAAAACTTTTTCATTATGGTTGAGTTGTTTTGAAGTATGAATTTTGTTGAAAACTTTTTATTGTTTTTTCCACTTGGCTTCCAGCAGTTCATTCATTTGCAAAGGGGTTAATTTTTTTGCTATGATGCGTTTTTCCTTATCCAACAAATAAAGGGTAGGCGTTTGCGTTATATCATATAATTGTTTGTACGATGGTTGTGCCGACTGGCGTTCCGCCGTCATCATTTCCATGGTTTGATACACATGCGTCCAATAGCTGAGGTTATTATCAGCAATATATTTTTTCCAGGCAGTGGTATCATACTCCGTCATTACAGCAAAAATTTTCACGTTTTTATCTTTCCAGTTGGCTTTATACAGCGAATCTATTCTTGGCATTTCTTCTTTACAGTGCCCGCAATTAGGATCCCAAAAAGAAACAATGGTATAATCAGCCTGCACATCATACAACGATTTTAGTTTGCCCGAAGTATCTACCATTTCCAAATTGGCAGCTTTTTCGCCCACTAAATTGGCCATTAGCATATAGGCTCTACGGGTAATGGCTTCCATTTGTTTTTCGTTGAGCCAGTTGGTAAGGCCTTTGCTATGGTACTTATTGAACAAATGTACAAATACAGCATCCTGCCCCATATATTTTGGATTAATGTATTCATCGGTAAGCCAGTTGAGCAGGTACTTATACATTTCCGGAGCCGACCTTGCCAGTAATAATTTATAATCCACATCTTTAATAATACTATCTGCCGACTGTGGCATTACCTGGCGATAGTATGCCTCTAACTTAGGTTTAAAAAATGGGGTTCGTACCACTTCATCGTCCATAAAACTTATACCATCCCAATAATGTGCTTTGTAAAAATTATAATTATCAAGTGAATCCTGCCTGGTAATCGGTTGTTTTTCTGGATAGGGTGACTCTCGCATAGCTTTCAGCAAAATAGCCATCATGCTGTTTGGCTTTTGCGTTATAATATTCATGCGATAACTATTCAACTCTGCATTATAGGTTTTGTAATTTTTTTCGTGCAGTGCCGAATCGGCAGCATTGGAAGCACTCATATAAGCGGCACGTTCATCGTTGAGCAATTTACCCTGCTTTGCTACATAATGTTGGTATTCCCTAAACAATACATCTTCTGCAGAACCGCTTACCTGCATGGATGCAAGTTGATTGGTATCGGCCTTTATGGAAATTTGCTGCGTATTGTTTTTCCCAATTAAAAAATCGGCACTTAATCTTTTGCCCGGAAAAACTACTGCATAAATACCCGGAGGCAAAGTTTTGTTTCCTTTAAAAATTGCCAACCCCGTATTGCTAATGGCTGCTGAATCTTCTACATTTAATCCTGCTCCGGAATAGTAAGTTAAATAAGCAAATCCCTGCCGGGCATTTGACTGTAAGCGTACATTGTAACCCTGGGCCAATATTGTAGTAGAAACGAATGCGGTTAAGAGGGTAAATAAAATTTTTTTCATATCTGTATAAGGACAACAAATGTATTACAAAAAAAATATTAGCACAGAATAGTTAACAAAGCTATAAGGGATTATCCGGCTTCGTGAATTTAGCCTTATTAAATAGTATTTTTGGGGCGTGGCACGAAAAAACAAAAGAATAGAAATGCAAGGCATAGCTGTAAGCGACTATGCAGCCGAAGGAAAAGCATTGGCAAAAGTAGATGGTAAAGTAATCTTTATTTCGGGTGCTGTGCCCGGCGATACGGTTAATCTTTTTCTTACAAAAAATAAAAAAGACTGGGCCGAAGCAAGGGTAACAGCCGTAAAAGAATTTTCCTCCGACAGGGTAGAACCTTTTTGTCAACACTTTGGTGTATGCGGCGGATGCAAATGGCAAATGTTGCCCTACCGTAAGCAAATTGAGTACAAACAACAGGAAGCCGAGCAAAACCTACGCCGTATTGGCAAAGTAACCGATGCAACTTTTTTGCCGATTGTAGGTGCAGATGAAACAAAGCATTACCGCAATAAGCTGGAGTTTACATTTAGTAATAAAGAGTTTACTGTAGCCCCCCCGGCCCCTCAGGGGGGGAATGGCGCAGGCTCTGATAGTTTGCAGGCAAACATTATTAACGAAGAAAAAAAAGACACTACAAATTTTCAAGACCCCAATCCCCCCTTGGGGGGCAGAGGGGCTCTTGGCTTTCACGTTCCCCGCATTTTTGATAAGGTAATTGATATCCACCAATGTTACCTGATGGATGATGTAAACAATCGCATTCGTAATACTGTAAGAACATTTGCTTTAGAAAATGGTTTTAGTTTTTACGATATTAGGCAACATACCGGTTGGTTACGAAACATCATTATTCGCTATTGCAGTACCGGCGAACTAATGGTAAATATTTGTATCAATCATGAAGCCGAAAGCGATAGGGTTGCTTTGCTCAACCATTTACTGGAACAGGTGCCTCAGATAACCACACTGCTTTATACCATTAATCCAAAATGGAACGATAGTATTTACGACCTGGAGCCGCAAGTGTATTTTGGCAAAGGATATGTAATTGAAAAATTAAAAGCAGCCAAAGATGAAGTGTACGAATTTATTATAAGCCCCAAATCTTTTTTTCAAACCAATACCGGGCAAGCCGAAAAACTGTATGGCATTGCAAAAGATTTTGCGGCACTTACCGGCAATGAAGTTGTGTACGACTTGTATTGCGGCACAGGTAGCATTGGTATTTTTATGAGCAAACATGCCAAAAAAATTATTGGGGTAGAAGTGATAGAGCAAGCCATTGATGATGCCAAAAAAAATGCAGCGTTGAATAATGTAACCCATGCTTCTTTTTTTGCAGGCGATGTAATTAAAATTTGTACCGACGATTTTTTTGCCGAGCATGGCAAACCCGATGTGGTAATAACCGACCCTCCACGGGCAGGCATGCACGAAAAATTAGTACGCAAACTTTTAGAAATGGAAGCACCCAAAATTGTGTATGTAAGTTGCAATACAGCCACACAGGCCAGAGACTTGCTGCTGCTACAAGAAAAATACAAGGTAGATAAAGTGCAGCCGGTAGATATGTTTCCTCATACGCATCATATAGAAAGTGTAGCATTGCTTACTTTACACAAATAACATAACAATAGCAAGGAATAAAAATAACTTTACAACATGAGTAATTACGGAAATAGTTTTCAAAGAACCACGCCAATAGTTTTAAACCTAATTATAATTAATGCATTGGTTTTTTTAATACAAAATGTTTTTGACGGGCCAGAAAATAAAGTAACGCTTTTATTAGCGTTGTTCCCTTTACAGTCAGGATTTTTTGAACCTTACCAATTGGTAACCCACATGTTTGCACATGGGGGGCTTGCCCATATTTTGTTTAATATGTTTGCTCTTTGGAGTTTTGGCTCCCTATTGGAAAGATCCTGGGGACCAAAAAAGTTTTTAATATTTTATCTTGTATGCGGACTGGCAGCCGGGGTTGCGCATTTGTTTTTATCCAATAGTGCTGCTGTAGGCGCATCGGGTGCTATTATGGGTTTGCTGGGGGCATATGCATACCTGTTTCCCAATACTCAATTAATTATTTTTCCCATACCATTTCCGGTAAAAGCTAAATGGGCCATCATTGGTATTGCTGCTATTGATTTGTTTGGTGGGGTTTATCCTACGGGTAGCAATATTGCACATTTTGCACATTTGGGTGGCTTAGTAGCCGGCTTAATTTTGGTAATAGTTTGGAACAAATCAAACAAAAAGACTTTTTTTTAATTTAAAATAAAAAAGCAAACCCTATGGGAGAATCGGATAGATATACAGATTACAAGCCATCCAAAACCGGCATGCGCCTCGGCGACGACAATAATGCATTGGTAGCATTATTTGCCATTAATGGTATTCTATTTTTACTGCTGTTGCTCATCCAGGTTTCTTATAGTTATTCTCAAAGAAAGGAAATAGAATTTTACCAGGAAGTGTTGCGTTGGTTTGCATTACCCGGCAACTTTGGCACATTTATAAAACAACCCTGGTCGTTGTTTAGCTTTATGTTTAGCGACTCCGGTATGTCGGGTATGGCCATTGTTCGTTTTGCAAGTAATATGATTTGGTTGTGGGGATTTGGCTCCTTATTTCAGCAAATAGTGGGCAACCAAAGGTTGATACCGGTTTATTTGTATGGAGGTATTTTAGGTGGTTTAGCATTTTTAATGGCTCATACTTTTTCATCATCTGCACAAAGCAGCAACGAGGGTTTATTAGGTGCCAATACCGCTATAATGGCTATTGCCATGGCAGCCACTGTTTCTATGCCTAAGTATCGATTTTTTCAACATATAGGTGGCGGTATTCCACTGTGGGTGTTGATGGCTATTTATATTGGTATTGATTTATCGGGTGTAGTAAAAAGTGGTCCTGCTTATAGTTTTGCGCATTTAGGTGGTGCAACGGCCGGATTCATTTATATTGTTTTGCTTCGCAGGGGAACCGATGCTGGCCATTGGATGCTTCGGGTATATAAATGGCTAATGAATTTATATGCACCCAAAAAAATTTCAAGAGAAAAAATAAAAGAAAAAGTTTTTTACGAAACCGGTGGGCGAAAACCCTTCACCAAAACAGCATTAATAACCCAGCAAAAGATTGATGAAATTTTAGATAAAATAAATCAAAAGGGTTTTGATTATCTAAGTAAAGAAGAAAAAGATATTTTAAAAAGAGCTGCCGAGGACGAACCCAGGGAATAATGAGTATGAACGGCAACCATTTTATTCTTTAAAAGAATTAGCTTTGGCATCTTCAAAAAACCATATCATATAATGACAAAAATTTTTAATGTAGCAACCATAGTATCAGCAATTATACTGGCATCTTGTGGCGGAAGCAACAGCCCCGAAGTGGATAAGTCTATTATGCCTGCGGCAGATACAAGCAATGCCATCAATCCCAATTCATCGCAAGCAGTGGATGTACAATCGGTGCAGCCCATCCAGGCAGTTCCCAATCCATCGGCTACAGGAGCAAAAAACATTGCAGCACCTGCACAAGTAGTTAATGCTACTCCATCTACCGGAGCCGGTTTAAATCCTGCACATGGTCAACCGGGCCATCGTTGCGATATTGCCGTAGGTGCTCCATTAAATTCGGCACCGGCACCGGCGGTAAAAACAACCGCTACACCCAGTGTAACCAATACACCGGTTGCAGTACCGCCTGTGTCTGCTCCGGCACCAACGGTTACAGCCCCGGGTATGAACCCTCCACATGGCCAACCAGGTCATGATTGTGCCATAGCTGTGGGGGCACCGCTAAAAAAAGGATAATTGTAAGCCAGGGCTTCAATCAATATTAAACGATGGCCATTTCATTTAGAAGGGTAACAAAAAAATTTATAGTAATCTGCAACATTATTGTTGCAGTACTTTTTTTGTTAAGCTGCTATGGCTATATGTTCGATCCGCAACGCTTTTGGTTTATCTCTTTACTGGCTTTGGCAAGCTTTTATTTGTTAATGATATTGCTTGCCTTTATTTTCTTTTGGTTAATAGCAAAGCCAAAATTTGCATTGATAAGTATTGTTGCCATGCTGCTTGCCTGGGTTCCTATCAAGCACCTGCTCAAATTGAGAATTGCCCATCAATTCGAAATAAAAAAACCCAATACTTCATTGCGGGTAATGAGCTGGAATGTGGAGCATTTTAAAATTGCCGAACACAAAAAGCATCCTGAAAAAAAAGCCTGGATGCTGGCATTGATAAAAAATTATAATCCCGATGTTGCCTGTTTCCAGGAAATGGTGGCAAGCGATAAAAACCCCGAAGCTATTAATAGTTTACCGGCAATTATAAAGGAGTTGCAAATGCCTTACTATTATTACAGCTATAATACAAAACTCGATTTTGACAACGATCATAGGTTTGGCATTATCATTCTTTCAAAATATCCGCTGATAAATAAAGAAACGGTTAGTTATAGTCCTAATAACTACAATTCTATATTTCAACATGCCGATGTGATTAAAGGCACTGACACTTTTAGAATATTTAACCTGCATTTGCAAACCATGCAATTTACCAATGAAAACAGGCAATACATTGAAGCCCCGGAAATGGAGAATGAAGCCGATATAAAAAAGTCGCTCAATGTAGTTGCTAAATTAAAACTTGGGCTGCAAAAGAGAAAACTTCAAAGTGAGCGTATCAAAAAAGAAATGAAAGAAAGCCACTTTCCCTTAATTGTTTGTGGCGACTTTAATGATGTACCCAATAGCTACGCTTATAAAACAATTGGCAAAGGCCTTAAAAATACTTTTGCAGAAAAAGGGGCAGGCATTGGCCGAACCTATTCTCATATGTCGCCAACGCTGAGGATTGACAATATTTTTGTGGACAAAAATTTTAAAGTAGAGCAATTTGTTAGAGTCAACAAAAATGTAAGCGACCACTACCCCATCATCACCGATTTATATTACAATAAACCTTAACTTTGGTTTTATGAAAATGCATAGAATTAATTTCATACTTTTTACTTCATGTTGTTGCCTTTGAGGCATAGCATAATATCTTTGTGCCTGTAACAGGCTATTTAAAATTTTTCAAGAATATTTATGGGTGATTGTAGTACAAACAGTACAAGAGAGTGACACAACGATGTTGCCATTTGATAAAATGCCCATAAACAAAAAAATAAAAATGTCGTTTAAGATTTATAACTCGTATTCGAGGCAAAAAGAAATATTTGAGTCTATCACTCCCGGCCATGTGGGTATGTATGTGTGCGGGCCTACCGTAAGCGGCGAAAGCCACCTGGGGCATGCACGACCTTATATTACATTTGATGTACTGTATCGTTATTTAATTCACTTGGGTTATAAAGTGAGATATGTAAGAAACATAACCGATGCCGGTCATTTTGAAGAAGAGGGCCGTGAAGCAGAAGATAAAATTTCTAAAAAAGCCGTATTAGAAAAATTAGAGCCCATGGAACTGGTAACAAAATATACCAACCTGTACCATTGGGCCATGAAACAATTTAATACGCTTGACCCTAGTATTGAGCCTACTGCAACCGGCCATATAGTGGAGCAGATAAACATGATTGAAAAAATTATTGGCGAGGGTTATGCTTATGTGGTGAATGGCTCGGTATATTTTGATGTAAANNGGCGAGGGTTTTCCGGGATGGCATATTGAGTGCTCGGCCATGGCCACCAAATACCTGGGTGCCGAATTTGATATACATGGCGGGGGAATGGATCTTCAATTTCCGCACCACGAAAGTGAAATTGCTCAAAGTACCATTTGCAATCACCAGGCTCCGGTGCGTTACTGGATGCACAATAATATGATTACCATCAATGGAAAAAAGATGGGTAAAAGTTATAACAATGTGATAAAGCTAACCGAATTGTTTAGTGGCCAGCATCCATTGCTAAGCCAGCCTTTTCATCCTATGACGGTGCGCTTTTTTATTTTGCAAAGCCATTACCGCAGCACCCTGGATTTTAGCAGTGAGGCTTTGGCCGCAAGCGAAAAAGCATTAAAGCGACTTTGGGAAGCGTATGAAGTGCTTAAAGCATTGCAGCCTTCAACAGTAACGTCCATCCATAACGGAAGCAATAGTGTTAACAGTATTGTGCTGCAATTGCTGGATCAAANNATTATCCTGCAATTGCTGGATCAACTGGAAGATTTTATGGATGATGACTTTAGCACGGCAAAAGTGATTGCCAATTTTTTTGAGCTGGCGCCCATCATCAATTCATTAAAAAGCGGCAGCATCAATATGGCCGAAATTAGCGCTGAAACCCTGCAACTGATGAAAGAAAAATTCAAACATTACCTTGAGGATGTTTTGGGATTAAAGGCAGTTTCGGAAGCAGATGATGAAATGTTTAACGGCGTTATGCAGTTGCTGATAGAAATAAGAAAAGAGGCCAAATCAAAGAAAGACTTTGTAACCTCCGATACCATCCGGAACAAACTGGCCTCATTGGGCATAGCGCTTAAAGACGAAAAAGACGGGGAAATGAGCTGGACAACAGGCGTTTAATGCCCATTTGAAAATCAGTTTTTTTTGATTAACTTTGNNAATCGGTTTTTTTTGATTAACTTTAGTGCATGCAAACCGTTGTGTTAAAAACATTCGACGATTATTTTTCGGCAAATATTTTGCGTACCCGCCTGCAGCACGAAGGGGTACCCTGTTATTTGTTTGATGAACATACCGTAACGGTAAATCCCATATTTGGCGCTGTAATAGGCGGCATAAAACTGGTGGTAAGCAAAGGGTACGAAGAAACGGCACGTCAATTGATTGAGCAATTTGAAGAAGAATATACCCGTGCAGCCGTTTGCCCCAAATGTTTTAAGAATAAATTTACCCTGGTAGCAAGGCAATCAGCACAAAATATTTTTACAGCCCTGCTTACCTGGCTTTTTGGTAATTATGCCGTAGCTAAAAAGATTTACAAGTGCGAAAATTGCGGCTACGAATCGGAAACGCTANNTAAAGAAGCCGTTTATAATTAGCATGAAAATTATTGCCATGATACCGGCCCGCTATGAGGCCACAAGGTTTCCTTTTAAATTGATGAAGCCGCTGGGCAATAAAACCGTTATAAGGCATACCTATGATAATACAGTGGCAACAGGGTTGTTTAGAGAAGTATATGTAGTAACCGACCATGAATTTATTTTTAATGAAATAGTTAAAAATGGCGGCAAAGCCATTATGAGCGTAAATAAACACGAAAGCGGCAGCGACCGTATTGCAGAGGCGGTGGAGCCTATTGATGCTGATGTAGTGTTGAATGTGCAGGGCGATGAGCCANNCTGCACAATCCTAATTATGTAAAAGTGGTTACTGATAAAAACAATAATGCACTCTACTTTAGCCGCAGCCCAATTCCTTTTTTGAGGGATGAAAAATTAAAACCGGATTATTTTGAGCATATTGGCGTATATGCTTTTCAAAAAAAAGCGTTAATGCGCTTTACCAAGTGGCCGGCCACAAAACTGGAACAATTTGAAAAACTGGAACAGCTCCGGTATTTGGAAAATGGTATACCTATACGAATGGTGGAAACCAATGAAGCCACAGTAAAAATTGATGTGCCCGAAGACCTTGCGGCTGCGGAAAAATATTTACAGCATTTTACCGGAGTTTAATAATATAAAGTTTTGCGCCCACTGCATAAGAGTAAAAAATAAAATAACCGCAATGGTTCTTAATCTAATGATTAAATTATTTCCATGGAAAATCTATATCAGCAACAAACCTATCATTCGGTAATTGAA
>DEHT01000027.1 GCA_002352045.1 Chitinophagaceae bacterium UBA2793
AAATCTCGCCTGCGGCTTGCTTTATTTTTTAAATGATAAATGGCTTCCGATTGGTCATCAAAATTTTTCTTGAATTTTTTTTCGGCATTGAAGGCTTTAATTATTCTAATTCCGGAAAGGGTTTCTTCCACCACCGAAAACATAGTGGAGAATTGCTGCAATACCCGTTGGTTTTTCTTTTTAAGTGTTTTACCTACTTTGCCCAAAATAAAACCGGCAATGGGTAAAAACAACACCAAAAATAAAGTAAGCTGCGGGCTCAGCATCAACAGGGTTGCAAAATAAAAAATGATGGCAATGGGGTCTCTAAACAAACTTTCCAATACACTTACAGTGGATACTTCCACATCGGTAACATCGTTTGAAAACCGGCTCATGATATCGCCTTTTCGTTGGTCGGTAAAAAAACCAATGGGCAATGCCAATATTTTATGATACATCACCTGGCGCATATCGTTTAATATGCGGTTGCGAATGGGGTTTAAATAATACATGCTTAGGTAAGCAAATACATTCTTTAAAAGAATGGCTACAAAAATAATGATACAAATTAGCAGCAGTGCTTTTTCGGGTCCGCCGGGCTGCTCCACTAAGCCGGCAATGTAATGTTTAAACTGTGTGAAAGGATTAGAGCCTTTGTTTTCTACCATTTGAAAAACATCGCCTGTTTTAAAAATCAGCATTAAAAAAGGAGCCAGCAATCCAAGCGATGCCACACTAAATAGGGCGGAAAGAATATTAAAACTAAAATATGCGGAAACTAAACCGGGATAATTTTTAATATATCTAAAAATCGTTCTTAAACTCTTCATTGAATGTGCTAATAAACCTACAAAGTAACTACTTTTACAAGGATTAAAAGTGTAAAGTTATGATTGAAGGAAAAAGACAGAAACAGGTGGCAGCAGTTTTAGAGAAAGAACTCAATGATATTTTTCAAAAGATGGGACTAAGCATGCTCAATGGCGGAATGGTTTCTATAGCCTCTGTAAAAATTACACCCGACTTATACGAAGCAAGAGTTTACCTGAGTTTTTTTAAAGTAACCGACCCCAATGCTACGCTAAAAATAATTGAAGACAGGGCCTGGGAAATAAAAAAAGAACTCACCACCAGGGTACGCAACCAGCTTCGCAGCATGCCCATTTTACATTTTTATATTGACGATACTTTGGAATATGTTGACAAAATAGAAAACCTGTTTAAAGAAATTAAAAAGCAGGATGAGGATATTAAGGGGAGTAATGGTTGAGTAGGTGACAAGTTGACTAGTTGACAAGTTGAGTAGGTGATTAGCAAAGCAGTTGAGAAGTTGATTGGTTGATTAGTTGACTAGTTAAGCAGTTGATAAGTTGAGAAGGTAACTAGTTGAGCTATTGAGAAGTTGATCGGCAAACATCATCAAATAAAATACTTACCATCCTATCAACCAATCAACCAATCAACCTATCAACTTATCAACCAACCAATCAACCTATCAACTTATCAACCAATCAACCAATCAACCAATCAACTAACCAACCTACCAACCAACATGTACTTATCCTTTGCCTGGCGATATTTTAAAGCAAAAAAATCGGCCAATGCTATAAACATTATTGCATGGGTTACTACTGCCGTTATTGCTTTTGCTACCTGCTGCCAGGTGCTGGTATTAAGTGTATTTAATGGATTTGAAGATTTGGTAAAATCGCTTTATTCTTCTTTTTACACCGATTTAAAAATAGTGCCTGCAACCGGTAAAACATTTGTATTTACGCCACAGCAATATCAACTTGTACAGCAGCAACCCTTTGTTGCCGGCACATCTATGATTATCCAGGAAAAAGCACTGGCGCAAAATGGCGACGAAAACCAAACAGGCGTTACCCTTAAAGGCGTGGACAGCAATTATGCAAAAGTGAGTGGGTTGCCCTCAAAAATAAGTAACGGAAAATTTAATGTTGGCAATATAGAGCAACCGGGTTTGGTGGTGGGCTACGGCATTCAAAACGCCCTAAACATAATGGTGGATGAAGCTTTTGCCCCCGATGAACTCACCCTTATTTTACCCAAAAGAACCGAGCCGGGCGCCGACCCTTCTTCTTCCATAAGCCAGGGGTTGGCAAATGCCAATGGCGTATTTGCCATTCAGCAGGAATTTGACAATGGCTATATAATTACCAATATTGATTTTATGCGGCAACAGCTTGGCCTTGCAAGCAATGAATACAGTGCCGCAGAAATAAAATTAAAATATGGGGAAGATATTNNCGTAAAGCAGACTTGCAAAAACTATTGGGGAAAAATGTAATAGTTCAAAGCCGCTATCAACAAAACATGAGCCTGTACAATACCATGCGCTTGGAAAAATGGGCCATTTATGCAGTGCTCACGCTTATACTCATAATTGCCGCATTCAATATGGTGAGTGCTTTAACCATGCTGGTATTAGAAAAACAAAAAGACATCAGCATATTGCAAAGCATGGGCGGCAGTAAGGCTTTTATAAGAAAAATTTTTTTAAGCGAAGGGCTTTTGCTTGGTTCCATTGGTGCTGCCTGCGGTATTTGCTTAGCAGTTATCATTTGCCTGCTGCAGCTAAAATTTAAATTGATAAAACTACAGGGTGGTTCTTTTTTAATTGATTATTTTCCTGTAAAACTAATTGCCGGCGATTTTTTATTGGTAGCCGGTACAGCTGCCGCTATTGCTTTAATAGCATCCTGGGCACCAGCGGTAAAAGCCTCGAAACAGTCAATTGAGTTGAAGTAAAGGATGACTCAATAAACCTTTCAGCCAATTATATTTTCTTTGCTGCATTGTTAAAATCAGTTATAATTTCATACGCTTTCCAACAAGCTAATTCAAAAAAAATTAGCGGTAATTTTTAAATGCCGCTTATACTTTAATTCGTTTATATGATGAAGAACTTCCACCCCATCAATAATCTCCCAAAGTTTCGGGCAATTGTGCAAGGGCTTTTGCTAATTGTTCGTCGTTGGGTGCTATGCCATGCCATTCGTGTGTGCCTTCCATAAAATCAATTCCTTTACCCATTACCGTAGTCATTAAAATTACCACCGGTTTTTGGTTGCCCAATAAAGATTTGGCTTTGCTTAAGCCGGCCAGCACAGAATCCATTTGGTTGCCATCCATTTCCAACACCTGCCAACCAAATGCTTCAAATTTTGCATGAAGGTTACCCAGGTTCATTACTTTTTTGGTAGGCCCGTCAATTTGTTGCCCATTTACATCTATGGTAGCAATGAGGTTATCTACTTTTAAGTGGGCTGCACTCATAATGGCTTCCCAGTTTTGGCCTTCGTCCAATTCGCCATCGCCATGCAATGAATAAACAATAGATTGGTCTTTATTTAATTTTTTCGACAAAGCAGCCCCAATGGCTACACTCATTCCCTGGCCCAATGAGCCGCTCGCCACTCTTACACCGGGCAAATGCTCGTGTGTGGTGGGATGCCCCTGCAAGCGACTGTTTATTTTTCTAAAAGTATTCAACTCCGAAATGGGGAAATAGCCGCTTCTTGCCAATACGCTATAAAAGAGCGGAGATATATGTCCATTGCTAAGGAAAAACACATCTTCACCCACACCATCCATACTAAATTGGGAATTGTGTTTCATTACATCAAAGTATAATGCGGTTAAAAAATCGGCGCATCCCAGCGATCCGCCCGGGTGGCCACTTTGAACCTGGTGCACCATTCTTACTATATCTCGTCTTACCTGTGAGGCAATATCGGTGAGCTTATTCATAATTAATATATCGTTCTTTTAATGGCTGCAAACCTACTTTAAACTCCTATAGTTGCAAAGAAAAAATGTGAATTATCCGAAAGGATTAATAATAAGTTTTTGAAACCGTCGTTACTTTATAGAGTACTGGCATAAATATTGGGTAATGATTATTAACAAATCAATAAGAATATTCCCTAAAAATTCTTTCAACCCAACATATTTAATACATTTGTGCACCGGTACCTATTAAACTTATTGCATGGATAATATACTACTCAGTGCGGCCCTAGCGTTTATTATTTCGTTTTTTGCCATTCCGGTAATTATTCAAATTGCCAAAGACAAAAAACTATTTGATGAACCGGATGAACGAAAAGTTCATAAAACGGTAATTCCAACCTTAGGAGGTTTAGGCATTTTTGCCGGGTTTATAATGGCCTTTTTATTGGGCACTCCTGCCGGAATATCTACTGACATTCAATATATTGCTGCGGCTTCCATTGTTATTTTCTTTTTAGGTCTTAAAGACGATATTTTAGTAATATCTGCCAGTAAAAAGTTCATTGGTCAGTTAATTGCAGCCGGAATCCTTATTCGCTATGCCGGCGTTGAAATTACTAACATGCATGGCTTTTTAGGATTATATGAAATTCCGCCATTTGCCAGTATAACATTCTCGTTCCTTACTATTATAGTTATTACCAACTCTTTTAATTTAATTGATGGCGTAGATGGGTTGGCAGGCAGTTTGGGGGTTTTAACTACCTTAATATTTGGTATTTATTTTTATAACATTGGTCAATTAACGTATGCTGTAATGGCATTTGCTATGGCCGGTAGTGTGATTAGTTTCTTGATTTATAATTTTTCACCGGCTAAAATTTTTATGGGCGATACGGGCTCATTGTTGCTAGGCCTGGTAAATTCTATTTTTGTAATCAAGTTTATAAATTCTGCGGGTACTGTAGGTATGTTTTCTTTTGATATTTTAAATGTAGCTCCGGCCATTGGTTTTGCCATTTTAATGGTGCCTTTATTTGATACTTTAAGAGTTTTCGGGTTACGTATCCTAAGCCGCCGTTCACCTTTTAGTCCTGATAGAAACCATGTACATCATTTTTTGCTGGATCTTGGTTTTACACATAAACAAATAACTTTTACCCTCGTTTCAATTAATATATTTTTTATTGCTGTTGCTTTGGCAACAAAAAACATGGGTACAACGGTAGTAATCGGCATACTGTTATCCACCGCTGTAAGTCTTACTTTTTTATTATACTACCTGCGCAATAAATCAAAAGTGCCGGTTTTGCCTTTAGCCAAAACAGAGAAATCAGAAATGGTTACCACTCACAAAGTATTTGGTATAATGGCAGAGCCCGTAGAGATGGATTAAATTGCCTTCCATTCAATTTTTTATTTGTGATTTAACTTCCTGCTATAAGCGCAGATTTTTATAGATTTGCAGCCAATAAATAATTTTATGCAAGAAGAATTAAATATCGTATTAGAGAGTGCTGAAGAATCAATGGTTAAAACCATCAACCACCTCGAATTGGAATTAGTAAAAATTAGAGCCGGTAAAGCCAATCCGAATATGCTGGATGGAATTACTGCTGATTATTATGGCTCTCCCACTCCCATCAACCAGGTTGCCAATGTAACTGCATTGGATGCCCGAACGATATCTGTACAGCCCTGGGAAAAAAATATGCTTTCGGTAATTGAAAGAGCTATCATTGCTGCTAATATTGGTATTAATCCTCAAAATGACGGCAGCATGATTCGCTTGTTTTTACCTCCGTTAACAGAAGAACGCAGGAAAGAATTGGTGAAAAAATGTAACGGTGAGGGAGAACAGGCAAAAGTTTCAATCCGCAATATTCGCCGGGATGCAATAGAAGACATAAAGAAACTTCAAAAAGACGGTTTAAGCGAAGATGTGGCAAAAGATGCAGAGGCATCGGTTCAAACTTTAACTGACAGGCACATAGCATTGGTTGAAAAACATCTTGCAGCAAAAGAAAAAGAAATTATGGCTGTTTAAATAAATTCAAAAGTAAAAATTTAAAACTCAATAAATAGAACGCCTTTATTCTAATACCCGTCTTTTGAATTTTTACTTTTTACTTTTTACTTTCCAATAATGGGCTCAACCAGGGAAACATGGTTCATTTTTTTTTCGATACCACTATATTCCATTTTAATAGGGGCAGAGATTTTGTTGAGCAACTGGAAGCATCTTCAATATTATTCTTTAAAAAGCTGCTTACAGAACATTTATCTCACTTTGCTCAATGCCGGACTTGATTTATTGCTGAGAGGCCTTTTTTACATTTCGGTATTGATGTTTTGTTATAATCACCAACTTTTTTCAATAGAAAATGTTTACCTGTATTGGTTCCTGCTTTTTATTTTAGAAGACATCGTTTTTTATGTTGAACACCGTATAGATCATTTTTGCAGGCTATTTTGGGCGGTGCATGTAACACATCACTCTTCGGAAGAATTTAATTTAACCACCGGATTTCGTTCTTCGGTTTTTCAACCTGTTTACCGTTTTATTTATTTTATCCCTATTGCATTAATGGGTTTTCACCCGTTAGATATTGTGTTTATGTATTCACTCACTCAAACTTATGGCATATTGGTACATACTCAATACATCAAAAAAATGCCTGTATGGTTTGAAGCAGTTTTTGTAAGCCCATCTCATCACAGGGTTCATCATGCAAGCAATATTATTTACCTCGATAAAAATATGGGCATGTGCCTAATTATTTGGGATAAACTATTTGGCACTTTTCAACCGGAGTTGGAAGAAGAACCCGTAAAGTTTGGGCTTACTAAACCATTAACCAACCAGGCACCCTTCAACCTGGTATTGCACGAATGGCGGGCTATAGCAAAAGACCTCCAAAAGAAAACTACTATTTCAACCAAGCTAAAATATCTTTTAAAGCCACCCGGATGGAGCCACGATGGCAGCAGCCAAACTTCCTCCGAATTGAGAAATGCGCTTTTCAAAAAACAGAACCCCTAATGATGCAAATAATTAATGTAAACAACAGCACACTTGCCGATGCATTCATTAAAATGCAGGTAGCATTATATATTGGCGATGTAAATTACATTCAGCCTTTATATAAAGATGTAGCAGAAGTTTTTGATGAAAAGAAAAACAAAGCTTATCGTTTTGGGAATGTAGAACGCTGGTTATTAAAAAACGAAACCGGAAAATATATAGGGCGCATCGCAGCTTTTGTAAACAAAAAATATAAAAACAAAGGCGATGATATTCCGATAGGTGGCATTGGTTTTTTTGAATGTATTAATAATCAAACTGCTGCCAACTTGTTATTCGACACTGCAAAAGAATGGCTTCAAAGCCAGGGCATAGAAGCCATGGATGGCCCTATTAATTTTGGCGAAAGAGATCGTTGGTGGGGTTTGGTAACTTTGGGCTACCAACAACCTCTTTATTGTATGAATTATAATTTGCCCTATTATGTATCACTATTTGAAAACTACGGTTTCAAAACTTTTTTTGAGCAAATCTGCTTTTTCATGAAGCCCAAAGACCCCATCAATAAAAAAATTTTAGAAAGGATAAAAACCTTTGAAAACAACCCCGACTTTTCTTTTTCTACCATTAAAAAAAATAATTTAGAAAAATATGCGGCCGATTTTACCATTGCATACAACAAAGCCTGGGCAGGCCATGGTGGTTTAAAGCAATTAAGCAAGGAGCAGGTACTCCTTATGTTTACTAAAATGAAGCCGGTAATGGATGAGCATATTATTTATTTTGCTTACTACAAAAATGAGCCCATAGCCCTATTTGTAAACCTGCCCGATCTTAACCAATGGTTTAAATACCTTCACGGCAAATTTGGGCTTTTACAGAAATTAAAATTTTTGTGGGTCAAAAATTTCATTCCTAATAAAAAATTCACCGGGCTGGTTTTTGGTGTTGTACCAGAGTGGCAGGGCAAAGGAGTAGATGCCTACCTGATAAGCGAAGCGCATAAAATTATTAAGTCTGATGCTGTACCCTACACCGAATATGAAATGCAGTGGATTGGCGACTTTAATCCCAAAATGATCAATATAGCAAAAACACTGGGCGATGTGGAAGTAAGCAGAAAACTGGCTACCATGCGTTATTTATTTAATAGAAATAAGGAATTTGTAAGACATCCTATATTATAAAAAGGCACTACTTATTGAAATATAAATGAGTTTCCCTTTTTCTTTATGCAGCAATTTTATTCAGTGGCTTGGGTATTGAAATTGCTTTTGTAAATTTGTAGGCTTCACCAGTTAATAGAATTTTTGAACGCTATCGCATGGATAAATTTATAGTATCGGCTCGTAAATACCGCCCACAAAACTTTAGTACGGTGGTGGGTCAATCGCATATAACCACCACATTAAAAAATGCTATCAACAACAATCAGTTAGCACATGCATTTTTATTTTGTGGCCCCAGGGGAGTGGGCAAAACCACCTGTGCCCGTATTTTAGCAAAAACCATCAACTGCGAAAATAGAACTGCCGATGGTGAAGCCTGTAATACCTGCAACAGTTGCACATCATTTGACAACGGCACTTCCTTAAACATTCACGAACTGGATGCTGCCAGCAACAACTCTGTAGATGATATAAGAGCATTGGTAGAGCAGGTTCGTTTTGCACCACAAGCCGGCGAATACAAAGTGTATATTGTAGATGAGGTTCACATGCTAAGTGCTGCTGCATTCAATGCATTTTTAAAAACATTGGAAGAGCCGCCACCTTATGCCATTTTTATTTTGGCAACCACCGAAAAGCATAAAATATTACCAACAATTTTAAGTCGTTGTCAAATTTTCGACTTCAAAAGAATAACCATCACCGACACCATTGAGCACCTGCACGAGATTTGCGAAAAAGAAGATATTGAAGCCGAGAAAGCCGCACTGCACATAATTGCTCAAAAAAGCGAAGGTGCCATGAGGGATTCGCTAAGCATATTGGATAAAATTGTAAGTTTTACCGATGGGCATCTTACCTATGCCAACACGCTGGAGCACTTAAATATTTTAGACGAGGATTATTACTTTAAACTGTTGGAATATTTACAGGCTCAGCAGTTGAGCGATGCGTTACTATTACTCGATAGCATTTTACAAAAGGGATTTGAGACGGATACTTTTATTGATGGATTTACAGAATTCATAAGAAATCTTTTAGTAAGCAAAGATTCAAAGGTTTCCGTATTATTGGAAGTGGCCGACGATTTTAAAGAAAAATACCTCTCCTGGGCTCAAAAAACTGATACCGGTTGGTTATTGGCAACCCTTAATCTTTTAAGCGAAACTAATATGGGCTTAAAAACTGCCCGCAACAAAAAATTGTTTACCGAAATGCTGCTCATTAAACTGAGCTATTTACAACAAGCAATTGAATTGTTACCAAACGGAGAAAAAAAAAAATTAATGGATAATGCAAAACCAGTTGCATTTAAAGCTTTACCGATTTTAAAACTAAAAGCATCATTAGAAAGTCCATCGCCAAAACCAACTTCCTCAAATAAGGAAGCCCAATTAATTATTGAAGAACCCAGGCAAACCATAAAAAAAATTATTACAGCAGAAAAAAGTGTACCTGAATCTTCCATATCAAATACACAGGGCAGTGATGTAAAAATTATTTCTTTGGCAAAAATTAGGGCACAGGTTGCACTAAAAAACAATATTAGCGCCCAAGCAGCAATTCCATTTAATTTGGAAAATCTAAACGAGTGTTGGAATAAATACAAGGAAAAATTAAAATTGGATAAGAAGCACTTAACTTTTAATATGTTTCATAACAGTAGCATAAATATGCTTAGCGAAGATTGTTTTGAAATACTAATAGAACGGGAGAATTATCGGCAATTCATAGAACCGGAAAGAGAAGGAATTCTAGATCATTTTAAGGAAACCTTTTTCAACAATAATATTAGCTACAAAATAACCTTAAACCCTAATGCAAAAGTTGAAGAAGTTTCTGAAGAAGTAGTGCTTACCTCCAGTCAAAAATACCAGCAAATGAGTGCGCAAAACCCATTCATTTCATTATTAAGAGAAAAATTAAAGCTTGATGTAGGTTAGGTGTAGTAAATGTAGCTTTTACAGTAAAATGGTTAAGATTTATGGCCTTTTTGCATTAATTTCGGGCCTCGTTTTAAAAAACTCTTTTCAATATACTCGTTTTACAAATATTAGAATTATAAGTTATGGCAGATGTAGTTCGTATGCCGCTTTTGAGCGATACAATGACCGAAGGAAAAATAATTAGCTGGAATAAAAAGGTAGGCGATTCCGTTAAATCCGATGATGTGCTATGTGAAGTAGAAACCGATAAAGCCACTATGGAAGTGGTGGGATATATAGATGGAACCTTGCTTTATATTGGTGTAGAAGCCGGCAAAGCAGCAAAGATTAATGAAATTATTGCGGTTGTAGGTAAGAACGGAGAAGATTATAAAAGCCTCTTAGAAAACACTGCTGCATCTGCTGCAACTATTACAAGCGAAACTGCTCCAAAAACTGAGACCAACAGTACTAATACTGCAAAAGTTGAATTACCTGCCGGTGCCAAAGAAATAAGGATGCCGCTTTTGAGCGATACTATGACGGAAGGAAAAATAGTTTCGTGGAATAAAAAAGTAGGCGATGCTGTAAAGTCCGATGATGTGCTTTGCGAAGTGGAAACCGATAAAGCTACCATGGAAGTAGTGGGTTACGAAGAAGGCACCCTGCTTTGGATTGGAACAGCCGCAGGCAGCGCCGCCAAAATAAATGAAATAATTGCCATTGTGGGTAAACCCGGAACCGATGTAAGCGCATTTGT
>DEHT01000029.1:0-8337 GCA_002352045.1 Chitinophagaceae bacterium UBA2793
ATTGCCCGTAAGCTTTATTTTTTATTTTCTTTATTGAAAATGACTTTGATATTAAAGTTGTAACTTATCCCAATATGTAACTTATTAAGCAGTAAATTAATAGCAATTTGCTTTTAGTTTTCGGCAACCTTTTTATGGTGGTTTTGCCGAGGGTGTTCACCTCTTCCCATACCGAACAGAGAAGTTAAGCCCCTCATGGCCGATGGTACTACACAACAATGTGGGAGAGTAGGTAGCTGCCATATTTATTGAAAGCCCCCCGATTTATCGGAGGGCTTTTTTGTTTTTGATATTTCTCGCTGCCTGTAAAAGTGTTTTATTTCTAATGGACTTTTACCTACTATGTGTTATGAAACATCCATTTGTTTTGGATTTACAATATTAGATGGCTGGTTATTTTTTTGAAAAATCAGTTTTTAATATCTGGAGCCATTGCAGGTTAACTGTGTATATTTTGCAATGGCGAAACTTATAATTGGTGCCTATTTGCGCTGCAGGCCTGCTAAATAAACAGTTGATTTTTATGTCCCAATTTTTACTTTTCTACTTCTTTTGTTAAGTAACGGTATGTGGTTGAAGGGAGTGACACAACGATGTTGAATAGAGATATTATACAGGAAACAAAAAAATAGTAATGGAATAAAAAAACCTTCCAGTTGCCTGGAAGGTTAAATATGTTGACAAAAAAAAGATATTAATAATCTCTTCCGCCACCGCCATAACCACCACGGTTTCCGCCGCCACCGTAGCCACCGCCACGATTGCCACCACCGCCGCCATAACCACCACGGCTTCCGCCGCCACGGTTACCACCGCCACCAAATCCGCCACCTGAGCGTTTTTTGTAGCCACCTTCGCCTTCGGGACGTGGTTGTGATTCGTTTACCACAATTTTGCGGCCTTGAATTTCGGTTTCGTGAAGACCTGCAATTGCTGCTTTAGCTTCTTCATCGTTTTCCATTTCAACAAAACCGAAGCCTTTGCTGCGGCCACTCATTTTGTCTTTTAAAATTTTTGCACTAGATACTGTACCATAAGGTGCAAATAAGCTGTTCAAATCTTCGTCAGTCATTGACCAGCTTAGGTTTCCAACGTAAATGTTCATTGTAAAAACTTTGTTTGTAAAAAAAATTATTAAAAACCATAATGCATTAGTTGGTACAATGAACTGAAAACGACTTAAATTGAAATCCGATCAGCCAACGATTTAAACTAAATCCATTAAAGCGGTACAAAAGTAATATTATTATTCAAAAACTGTATGTTTTTTTGTAATTTCTATCTTATTGTATCAACATTTTTAATAGGCGATCATTTCTATAGTAAATATCTTTTCGAAAGTTTAGTTTTCCGCTTTTTGAACCTACCCAACTTGTAAAATAAACAATAAATACGGGAACTGTTTGTTTAAGAGTTACGTATTTTTCACTTCCACTATTCATTGCATTTTGAATTTTTTCGGAACTCCAGGTTGAATCTTTTCTTAAAAGGTATTCGGCCAATTTTTTTGCATCAGCAACACGTATGCAGCCATGGCTGAAGGCCCGGTTTGTTTCGTTAAATAAAGATTTTGCGGGGCTATCGTGTAAATATATTGAGTGGCTGTTTGGAAAGAGAAATTTTACAACTCCCAGGGAGTTGTTTTTACCTGGCTTTTGACGAACATTACCTCCATTCCACTCCATATTATGTTTTGCTAAATAGTTTTTATTTTTTTTAATTCCTGGCAACACTTCATTTTTTAAAATACTGGAAGGAATGTTCCAGTATGGAGCAAATACAACATATTTTATATCGCCGTTAAATACAACTGTTTTACTTTGGTTTTTGCCTACTACTACATTCATATCCCAGGCAAGTGTGTCATTTTCATAAATATGTAATTTATATTCTGGAATATTTACAACAATATAATTTGTTCCTTTTGCATCTTTAGTAACCCAACGGCTTCGTTCCATGTTCACTAAAATGTTTTCAATTCTTTTTCGGATTGAGATATTTAATTCTTTTAGTTCATCTTTCTTAATAGTTCCTGTTGTTTTTAAGCCAACTCTATCCTGAAAAGATTTTACGCCATTTTCTAATTCCTCGTCAAAAACATTACTGCCATTATTTTGCACAATGTCTTGCATTAAAAATAATTTTTTTCGAATTAATCCAATTTCATTTGTGGAATCTCCTTTTTTTATGAGGGGCAACTTTGTAATTATAGTATTTATATCTTCTTTTTCTACCGCTCTATATTTTATGAGAAATTCCTTGAGCATATAATATTGTCTATAAACTGGCGGATTATTTAAAACATCTTTTCCACTTAAAAGGGAGTCGAGCATTTGGTTATATGAAATTTTATTTCGTGGTAAAAGCCATTCTAATGCCAGGCTTTGTTTTTCATCTATGCCAGCCCATACTGTTTTAGCGTATGTAAGATACTGGGCGGTGAGCATTAGTTCTGTTTTTAGTGCATTACTGTCAAGCACTACAGCACTTGGGTTGTCCATCAGATTGCTAAGTTCTGCACGGTACATCATTTTATTACTATCTATGCCATCATCGGTAATATTTTTAACTCTGTTGAAAAGATTACCTGCTTGTTCAATCATGCCACTGGAATCGAACCAGGCANNGTTGAATAGAAGTGCTGTCTAAGAATTGTAATGTTTGACTACTAAAGTTGCCAGGAATACTTTGGTCTATTATCTGTGTTTGTTTTTTTATTTCGTTTTTTTTACTTGCACAAGAGTTCAGAATAACAAGGAATAAAAAAAAGCTTAAAATTTTTTTACACATATTAAGGGTATAAAGTTTTGCATAAACTTAGTTATTTTTTATGCAAAAAAAACCGCTTTTATTAAAGCGGTTTTTTTAATAGATATCATAAACAATTATTCAGCTACAATTTCTAAATCAACTTCGGTTTCGTTTCCATTACCAAAATCAACCTTTGCTTTGTAATTGCCAAGTTCTTTAATTTCATCAATGATACTAATACGACGGCGATCGATTTCATATCCTTTTTGTTCACGAATTGCTCGTGCAATTTGAACAGAAGTTACACTACCGAATATTTTACCACTCGTACCGGTTTTAGCTCCAATTTTCAAAGCTCCATTAACTAAAACTGCAATTACACTATTAACTTCTGCTAATAATTTAGCTTCTTTTTTAGCTTGTTGCTTCAGCCTTTCTTCTAATTGTTTTAAATTACTTGGGCTTGCTTCTACTGCATATTTTTGAGGGATAAGGTAGTTACGACCGTAACCGTTTTTTACAGTTACTAATTCGTTGGTGCCGCCTAAGTTGTTTACATCTTTAATAAGAATTACCTGCATGTTGTTTGCATTTTTACCCAATTCCGATAATTTTTGGAACTTTCTCTACAGCTTAGAATAAGATTCAAAGCAAGTAAGATTAGGGTGGTTATAAAAATTTGTTTATTTTAAAAGATCTGTTACGTAAGGCAGAATGGCCATTTGGCGTGCTTTTTTAACAGCATGACCAACCTTGCGTTGAAATTTTAAAGAGTTACCTGTGATACGACGGGGTAACAATTTACCTTGTTCGTTAAGGAATTTTTTTAAAAAGTCTGCGTCTTTATAATCGATGTAGTGAATACCCATCTTTTTAAAACGACAATACTTTTTAGGACGATTATCAGCTTTGATAGCCGTAAGGTATTTTATTTCATTTGCTTTAGCCATGATTATGCCTCCGTTTTTTCAGTTGCTGAATGTTGTACGCCACTTCTCTTTTTTGTGTTATACTCAACGGCGTATTTGTCGAGTACAGTGAACATGTGACGCATTACTGATTCGTCACGCAAAAGTTGAATTTTCAACTTTTCATTGAAGCTGGTTGGCGCTGAATACTCCATAACCNNCTACTTCACCGCCGTTTTCTTTAACGAGGGTTTCATACTTTTTCTGAGCGGCTTTAAAATCGTCTTCAGAAAGCACAGGAGTAAAAATCACCATCAATTCGTAGTTGCTCATTTTACCTGTTTTTGTTATAAAAAATNNCCGGATATTGAAGGTGAGCCTTTTCGTAATATGCTGAATTTTTGTAGATATATTCCAAAATGGCGCCTGAGTTTTGAGCAAACTTGTTATCTGACTTTTTTTTGTCGTCCAATTTATTTTGCAAAACAGTGTCTTTTTTGAGTATTTCGGCTGCCAGGTCTTCCCACCGGTAATCGCTATACCATTCTTTTTGTTGAAGAATACCATCAAAAAAATTCCAACTGAAAAATGAATCATCTCCTGTTGGCTCCAACATTTCAACCAGGTAGCGGTTAGCCGGTTGGTTAAGGTAGATGATATAGTCACCTTTTAAAAATTTTTTGTAAGCTGTATTTGATTCTGTTTTTACAGAATGATTTTTGTGATGTTTTTCATAAGCGGTTGGATAAGATTTGTAGTCAGTTATTCTATATGATGTTACCTTAATTGAAGTATCGGAATTTAGAACATTTATTTTTACATTATTTAGTTTTAAACGGTCAATAACAGACCACCAGCCTGCCGGTATGATGTAGGCTTTGGGTTTTTTTATAAGTATATCTGCAGAATATGTATTGTAAAAATTAATGTTTCGGGTAAATGGTTTAGTATGGTTGTAAAACATTTTTTTTAGGCCGGTAGCTTCACTATTAGTAGTGTCTTGCTGATAGCCTTTAAAAACAATTTCTGTAGATTTTGTTTTATCTAACTTCCATCTTAAAGGAAATTCTTCTTTGTGTAACCATTCTTTGTTTGCAATTTTTCTTTGTTCTATAATGTCTTTGGCATTGATGCTACATTCTTCGATAAATGTATTCATTAAGTCGTAAGTTGATTTCACTCTATCCTTATATGGTTTTAGCATGTGTGTTTCGGGAACAAACGAAAGTGTGTTGAATAGGGCAGCGTAGCCACTTGAATAACGGGGTGTTTCAAGAAACATGTTCAAGCCTTTGCTGAAATCAGTGGAAGCAAAATCAACATAAGGAACCAAATCCCAACCTTTACCCGCCATATTTTTATAGAGCTTTGGTTCAAAAATTTCTTTTAAATATTTACCTAATGAATTGCCCAGTTTGTCATATTGGGTAGTAATTAAAGTCATTGTATGCTGATAATCGGCACCATCACTTACATGGTTATCAATAAAAACATCCGGATTGAGATAGTGAAAAATTTCAGCAAATGACATAGCGTTTTTTGAGTCGTTTTTTGTGAAATCTCTGTTCAAATCCAGGTTTTGGGAATTACCTCTAAAGCCATATTCTTTAGGACCATTTTGATTTGCCCTGGTATATGCATTCCTGTTTAAACATCCGCCAATATTGTAAACAGGTATAAATGCAAGTACTACATTTGAGGGTAAAGAAATTTTTTTATTTACGATATCTCTAACCAGCATCATACTGGCATCAATTCCATCGGGTTCACCGGGGTGAATACCATTATTTATCAAGATCACAATTTTGTTTTGCTGATGCCATTGCTCAGGATTAAATTTTCCACTGGAGCTTACCATTACCAGGTGCAAGGGGTATCCGGCATCGGTCATGCCCATTTGTTTCAAACTAACTGAATTTGATAAGGCATCTATTTTTATGTACCAGTCTATTACCTCAAAGTATGTGGCAGTTTCGGTGCCATTGCTTTTTTCAAAACGGGTAAGTTGACCCCTACTTTGAACAAAAGCTAATTGACCTATTAGGAGAAATAATACTTTCATTTCTAATNNTATTGAAAGGGCTCTCGAATTTTTTTTATGAAACATTGTATACTTTTTTGGAAAGCTACTTTATTTTTTTGCTGTTTCACTTCCTTGCATAAAAAAAGTGGCTATTATTAGTAACCACTTTTGAATGTGTATTAAAAAAAATTATTTAATTACTATCAACGATTGCCTTATTTGCATGTAGCCATCGTTAATGGCGACAAAATACCTCCCGGCCGGTAAATGCTGAACTGAAATTTCTGCTGTAAATAAACCTTTTTTTATTGATTGCTGTTTTACCACTCTGCCTGCAACATCTGTAATAATAAGTTGGCTATTGTTACGCAAAGCTTCAGAGAACTTAATATTAACATGGCCATTGGATGGGTTGGGATAAATTAAAGCATTGCTAAGATGATTGTTCAATCGGATAGAAATTGTTTTGCTGAAAGCCGATGTTCTATCAACATCGTTCATTTTTAAACGATAATATACAATACCCGATAAAGGTAGTTGCTCATCAATAAAATAATACTCTGAAAGGTTTTGGCCTAGAACTGTTCCTACATTATTAAAATGAAAGCCATCTATACTTCTTTGAATTTCAAAATTGCTAAAATTGGTTTCAAAAGTGGCATTCCATTTTAGTAAGACAGATTCATGCTGTTTTTGTGCAACAAAATTGTAAACGGTAACCGGTAAAACGCCCGTACATTGCCATATCAATGCTACATACTCCGGATGGTCAATAAAGGGGTTCCTGTTGTTTTGCCCACTTTGATAATAAACTGCATTGTTTCTGTCGATTTCTTTTTGACTTACGGGGTCTTCTATATGCCATGTGTACATTGTTTTAATAAACCAATCGTCATAAACCTGGAGCCTTCTTCTATTTGCATCGTAGCCATTTTCGTTTGCCGATAGCATTGCTACCGAAGCCTCACTGTTTCCTGCCCAGTTTTGGCTAATAACCTGGTCTTCGTATCTAGTGGCCATATATAAAGCATTGCGAGCCACATCGCCTTTGAAAGCAGCAAAAGGTTGAAAAACTATTCCGGCATAACCATAATTATTGCCTGTGCCTCTTTTACTTTGGTTATCATTTGAAGTAAAGCTGGCATTGGTTACTTCTCCATAAGGATAGTTACTTCTCATACCATTTACATAACCATCAGTAGGCATTACATGAAAAATATCGTTGTGCATAGGACTGGCATCATCGAACCAACTTTTTGGGGTTGTATGTTCTCTGTTGTAACAATCGCCTTCGCTATTATAATTGCCGCATTGATTAGTACCAAAAGTAAAGTTGTAAGTTTCTGGAACAGATGGGTTATTGTCGTCTGTATAAATATCCCAAATTAAATTACTGCTGGCTTTAAGGTCGGTAAATTGATAGGCAGTCCATAGCCCATCATAACCAATGTTTACCGAACCGGTGCTGATAATATTTTTTAAAGCCGTTTTTAATGGTTGGCAGGTAAGACCTAAAGCAGCGTTGTAATATCCAGTTGGAATTCCTGTGGAGCTATTGGTAGTAGTAGCATTGCCAAACAGTGCAATGTTACTATAATATGGCGCACCCGTGCATTCAATAGCTGCTGAGAAAATATAAAAATAGTAAGTGGTATTGGGGTTGAGTGCAGTTGCCGTAAAACCTGTGTTAGCATTAAAGCTAACCACATTACCTGTTCCAAAATTTTGACCCGCAGTATATGTAGTACCATTTGCCGGTGTAGCACCTAAACTTGACGTAGTACTAATAAGTACCAGGTATCTACTTGCACCTGATGCGGAAGAAAAAGTACCATTGATAAAATTATTAGCTGGTGTGAGGTTGAGATTAGTGGCAACAGCGGGTGTAAAACAGGACGGTAAGGCTTGTGTGGTTATTGAAGCAGTAAGCGGGTCGGCTTCAAGATAATTGGGGCCACCGGTACAATCTTCATTGTTTAGTGAAAAAACAAAATAATAATAAAGTGTAGATGCAGTTAGATTGTTGTCAGTAAAATTTCCATCACTATACACACCTACTACAGTACCGCCACCCATTGGGTTTCCTGTAGCATAAGTGGTACCATCAATAGGGTCGGAAGAAAGTATTGCACTTGTGTTTCTTACTACTAAATATTGATCAGCAGCCGGTGTTGCAGCAGTAAAACTACCAGTTACTGTGGTTGGAGTACTTGACAGATTAAGTAAGGTTGGTTGTGATATTGGGTCATCACAGGGAGGAGCTGTAGGTACATCATGAAAGCCAAGTCTTTCGGATTGAATAACGGTTGCTGTTTGTACTGTAGTTCTGGGTAAACCTATCCACTCCGATAGGGTAAATGATGCATTGGGGCTGTTTACTCCAATGTTTCTCATAAAACTTGTATCTGATGCATTTATGCCATGTCCAAATGCATCCACAATATTATTTGAAGCGTCCAGCAAAGCAACCCCATCATTACCGTTAAAAACAATTACTGTGTTACTTGTAAGATATGCGCTTGCAGCAGTTAAATAAGGCACTTCTGATTGGTTGGCAGTATTACCAATTAAAACAGTTTGTCCGGCGGTTAATGTTCCGGTTAGATTCATGGTGAAATTGGGCGCACCGTTAATGTTAATATTTCCTGCCGAACC
>DEHT01000029.1:8396-17135 GCA_002352045.1 Chitinophagaceae bacterium UBA2793
TTGACGGGCTTCAAAATTATAAGAAGAATGTTAATTAATAATTACTTAGCTAAAGCGTTAATTCTTTTAGCCAGTTTGCTTTTTAAATTAGCAGCTTTATTTTTGTGGATAGTGCCACGTTTAGCTAATTTATCGATCATTGAAGCTACTAAAGGTAATTTTTCAGATGCTGCTTTTTGTTCGCCGATAGCTTTAATATCTCTAATAGCGTTACGGGTAGTTTTGCCGTAATAACGGTTACGTTCGTTACGCTTTGCACTCTGACGCACATCTTTCTTAGTTGCTGAATGGTTTGCCATTTATTCTAAATTTTTGGGCTGCAAAGATAGGGATTATGTTTATAAATAAAGCAATTGGCTTGATAATTTTTTAATACCCTATCAGATATATGTTGTAAATGAGTTATTTAAGATTGATTTCTTAACGTATAAATGCAACATGTAAATTAAATATTTGGTAATCATTTATTTAATTAATTTTTATATTGAGATTGGGGTTGTTAATGAGTGGAAATTTGACCTGATTTGGCTATTTTAGCCGCATACTTTTTCCTAAATTTTTTTTTAATTAATTTGAACCAAAGATTTTTAAAATAGAAATCATTTTTTCTTTTTCTTTTGAACTATAGAGGCTTTTTAGCGCTAAACGAAACTTAACTGAATGCATTTACCAAATCTCATCATTGATTTAGCCCTTCTTTTGGGAGCTGCGGCATTAATAACATTGTTGTTCAAAAAATTAAAGCAACCCTTGGTATTGGGTTATATAATTGCCGGTATTTTGGTAAGCCCTCATTTTAAACTCTTTCCTTCTATAATTGATACGGCCAATGTGCAGGTTTGGGCCGAAATTGGAGTTATTTTTCTACTCTTTAGCCTGGGTTTGGAATTTAGCTTTAAGAAGTTAGCATCTGTTGGAGGGTCTGCATCTGTTTCTGCTTTAACGGAAGCTGTGGGTATGATAGCATTGGGTTACTTTACCGGTTATTTTTTAGGGTGGCCAGTAATGGATAGTGTTTTTTTAGGAGCAATGCTGGCAGTGTCTTCTACTACAATAATAATAAAAGCAGTAGATGAATTGGGGTTAAAGAAAAAGAAATTTGCCACCTTGGTTTTTGGGATATTAATTGTAGAAGACCTTATTACAATTGCAATATTGGTTTTGCTATCAACCTACGCTGTGAGCCAGCAATTTGTAGGAAGTGAGATGCTCATATCTGTCTTAAAGCTTATTTTCTTTTTAGTGCTTTGGTTTTTGGCAGGAATATTCTTTATACCTACTTTATTAAAAAAGGCAAAAAATTTAATGAACGATGAAACATTGTTAATAGTATCTATTGCAATGTGTCTTTTGATGGTGTACCTGGCAACGCTAGCAGGTTTTTCGGCTGCATTAGGTGCATTTGTAATGGGGTCGCTATTAGCAGAAACAACAAAGGCAGAAAAAATTGAGCATCTCATTACTCCTGTAAAGGATTTATTTGGGGCCATTTTTTTTGTATCGGTTGGTATATTGATTGATTTAAGTGTAGTAGGACAATATGTAATTCCCATACTTACAATATCATTGGTTTGCATAGTTGGAAAAATTTTAACCACAGGGTTTGGGGCCTACATATCTGGTAACTCACTTAAAATATCGCTTCAGGCAGGTATGAGCCTGGCACAAATAGGAGAGTTCTCCTTTATTATTGCCGGACTGGGAGTTACTTTAAATGCAACAAGTAGTTTTTTGTATCCTGTAATAGTAGCAGTATCGGGCATTACAACTTTTACAACACCTTATCTTATAAAATCGAGTGAAACATTTTATAACTGGATAGATAAAAGACTGCCCGAACGATGGAGAAATAGTCTTTCACAATATAGCTCCGAGGCTCACACCATTACTTCGGTTAGTGATTGGGAAAAAACTTTAAAAAGCTTTATTTTAAATATGCTGCTGTTTTCGGTAGTGCTCGTTGCAATTATCTTTTTATCTGCACGATATGTGCTGCCATTTGTAGAACAAAGGTTTGAAAATGTTACACTGGGTTTTGCGCTTACCGTTGTGCTAACGCTTGGTTTAATGGCTCCTTTTTTATGGGGTTTAGTGGTTCGAAACGAACGCAATGAATTTTTTGCTCAAATATATGCTCAACGTAAATACAAGGGCCCCATTTGGATTATGCGAGGAATTAAAATAATCTTCGCAATGTTTTTTGTTGTGTTTTTTATAAATCGTTTTTTTTCCATTGAAGTTGCATTGTATGCTGCATTAATAATTATTACAGCTTTCATCTTTTTTAGAAAAAGAATTCAAGCTTTGTACGATAGAATAGAAAACAGGTTTATAGAAAATTTAAACGATAGGGAATTACAACAGCAATTGCAAGATGCAGAATTGCTGGCTAGTAAACGAAACATTGCAATGGCGCCCTGGGATGCACACATGGTGAGTTTTGATGTTGTTCCAGAGTCGGCGGTGGCAGGTAAATCGCTAATAGAGTTAAAGTGGCGGGAGTTAATAGGAGTAAATATTGCTAAAATTCAAAGAGGTGCAATCACTAAGCTTATTCCCGGCAGAGATGAAAGGATTTTTCCTGGAGATAAGTTATATATAATTTGTACCGATTCTCAGGAGAAAAAACTTAATGCTTTACTTCGCCCATCTAAAACTTTAATCCAAAAAGAAGCCGATACCGAAGTTGTGCTCGATAAATTTACCATCGAAAAAGATTCGGAATTAAATAACAAATCCATTAGAGAGTCTGCCATTAAAACAAATAAAATTGGCTTAGTGGTTGGCGTAGAAAGAGATGGTGAACGTATTCTCAATCCGGAATCGGACCTCGTATTTCAAGAGGCTGATGTAGTATGGGTTGTAGGCGACAAAAAGAAAATGAATAAATTTACGTAGTAAAGGAAATTAATCTACTCAACTTTTTTATAATACTATTCCTATTAGAACATAGCTTCTATTAGGTTATCAATTGTAATATTTCTAAAATATTCACCTATTACAAAGTGGCCAAGTACAATGCGAATGGAGGCCTCATTATGAGCAACTTCTTTTAGGGCATCTTCTATTTCGGCAATATCTTTTTCATTGAAAAAATCTCCAAAAATTTTTACTTTTTTTATAATACCCCGTTCTACTTCCATATTCATTTCAACTGTTCCGCCTGCAGTTTTAATCCCTTTTTTAAAATTATAATCAGGCGAATAAGCATAGTTCCATTCATGTGTTGCATATTTTTTGTCTCTTATTTCAGCAATGGATTCTAAATCCTCTGGAGTAAATTCATATATTTTAGCATCTGGGTTCGTTTCTACAATATGATCCATTATTTTTTTCGCAAACTCATCAATGCTCAGCGGCGCTTTTAAATAACTTGAAATATTGCCTACACGCTTTGGTACCGATTTTACAGCTTTATCAATGTATTTAAGGGGATTTATCTTTAATGCTTCAGTAATATTTTTCATTTCAGATGCAAACAACAGGGTACCATGATGCAAAACTTTGTTTTTAAAAATATGCTCAGCATTGCCCGATATTTTTTTGCCATCTACACTAATATCGTTTCTGCCCTCAAATTCAGCATTAACACCCAGGCTTTGAAGTACTTCAATTATTGGCAAAGTATATTTCTCAAAGTCCATCAGGCTGGAGTCTTTCCCGGTTTGGGTAAAAGAAAAATTTAGATTCCCCAAGTCGTGATAAACAGCTCCCCCGCCCGAAAGCCTTCTAACCACATGTATATTATTGGCTTTTACATAATCGTAGTTTATTTCTGCTAAAGTGTTTTGATGTTTACCTACTATAATGGCATTATCATTTTGCCAAAGCATAAAGCAATCTTCGTCAATATGTTTAAAAATATATTCATCTGTGGCTATATTAAAATAAGGGTCGGTTGACTTGTGGAATATGCAACGCATGGGCTTTAAAATTTGGGCAAAGTTAGGATAACGCACTTTGAAAAAAGTTCTAAACCACTCTTCAATACATCAATCGTAATAATACATTTACTCCGTAAAATGCCTGATAAGTAACGTATATTTGCAATCCAAATTAAAAAATAGCAAACAACCCAAATTGTTGTATTCATGAAGGATTTTCAGTACATCACCAGCTCACATCCATCTTATATTGAAAATTTGTATAATGATTTTGTGAAAGATCCATCCAGTATTGACGTGGATATGAGAAAGTTTTTTGAAGGTTTCGACTTTGCAGTAAGCAATGGATTACAACCGTCGAACGGAGCCGCCCCTAAGGTTGCGAACGGCGTAGCAGTATCAGGAACTCAGTTAGACAAAGAGTTTGCCGTATATCAACTAATAGTGGCTTACCGACGCAAGGGCCATTTGGTTGCCGATACCAACCCCATACGTAAAAGAAGAGACCGTGGTGCCAACCTCGATTTATCATTTTTTGGGTTGAGCGATGCCGATTTGAATGTTGAATTTGAAGCAGGCCGTTTTGTGGGATTAGGAAAAGCCACTCTTCAAAACATATTAAACCGTCTTAAAAAAACATATACTCACCATGTTGGGGTTGAGTTTAGTGCCATCAACGATACAGACAAAATTCAATGGCTCATAAAGGCAATGGAAGAAGATTTTCATCAACCGCTGCCATTGGAACAGCATAGGCGTATTCTCCAAAAATTGAACGAAGGAGTAATGTTCGAAAAGTTTTTGCATACCAAATATATTGGACAAAAACGCTTTAGTCTCGAAGGTGGTGAAACTACCATTGCGGCATTAGATGCCATTATAAATACTGGCGCAGCTAACGATGTGCAGGAAGTAGTTATAGGAATGGCTCATAGAGGAAGATTGAATGTGTTGGCAAATATTATGGGCAAAACCTACGAACAAATATTTACCGAGTTTGAAGGTACCTCATTACCCGATAGCACCATGGGAAGTGGCGATGTAAAATATCATCTTGGATATAGCAGCCAAGTGCAAACAAGTTCAGGAAAAACAATTGACTTAAAACTGTGTCCCAATCCCTCTCACTTAGAAACCGTAGGGCCAATAGTAGAAGGCTTTTGCAGAAGCAAGGCCGATGTATTATACGAAAGTGAATACGATAGAGTTTTGCCAATACTCATTCATGGTGATGCATCTGTGGCGGGGCAGGGCGTGGTATATGAATTGTTGCAAATGAGTGAACTAAAAGGGTATAAAACCGGCGGCACCATTCACTTTGTAATAAATAATCAAATTGGGTTTACAACCGACTTTGATGATGCCCGCAGTGCAAATTACAGCACTTCGTTGGCAGGAATGGTACAGGCTCCTGTATTACATGTAAATGGTGATGACGCCGAAGCAGTTGTAAAAGCAGCACAAATAGCTACTCTTTATCGCCAGCATTTTAATACCGATATCTTTATTGATATGGTTTGCTATCGCAGGCATGGCCACAACGAAGGCGATGAGCCTAAATTTACCCAGCCACAATTGTACAGCCTTATTGAAAAACATTTAAACCCAAGAGAGGTTTACACTCAATACTTGTTGCAAAACGGTGAGACCGATGCAAAAGAACTCGCAAAAGAAATGGAACAAAAATTTTTGCAGGAGTTACAGGAAAGGTTAGACGAAGTAAAACAAAATCCATTGCCTTATACTTTTCAAAAACCGGAGCAATGGTGGCAAAGCCTGCGTAAGGCAACTCCTGAAGATTTTGAAAGCTCACCCATAACTGCAATAAGCGAAACAGAAGTGAAGGAGTTGTTTGGCAAACTGATGCAGCTACCAACTGATTTTAAACCTTTGCGAAAAGTGGATAAACTTTTCCAGGATAAAATAAAACAGTTTAACGATGATCAAAAAATAGATTGGGCTACTGCAGAACTATTGGCTTACTCCAGTTTATTAAAAGAAGGAAAAACGGTTCGCTTTAGTGGGCAGGATGTAAAGCGTGGCACCTTTAGCCATAGGCATGCAGTGTTGTACGACGAAACCAATAATAGTGAGTACAATCGACTAAATATATTTGACCCAAACAATCCTTTCAGAATTTATAATTCATTGTTGAGTGAGTATGCCGTGCTTGGGTTTGAATATGGATACAGCATGGCCAATCCTAATGCATTAACTATTTGGGAAGCGCAGTTTGGCGATTTTATGAATGGCGCTCAAATAGTAATTGACCAGTACCTCACTTCGGCCGAAACAAAATGGCAACGTATGAACGGCATGGTAATGTTGTTGCCGCATGGGTATGAGGGGCAGGGACCCGAGCATAGCAGTGCACGTATTGAAAGGTTTCTACAGCAATGTGCCGAACTAAATATAGTTGCGGCCAATATTACCACTGCGGCTAATTTCTTCCATGCATTGCGTCGTCAGCAGGCATGGGCTTTTAGAAAGCCAATGGTAGTGTTTACGCCTAAAGCCAACTTGCGCCATCCGGGAAGTGCAAGCCCCATTAACGACTTTACAACCGGAGGCTTTAAAGAAGTAATTGACGATTCAATAGTTAACGATGCTTCATCTGTAAAAAAAGTTTTGTTGTGTAGTGGTAAAGTATATTTTGATTTGGAGGAATATAGAACCAAAAACAATTTGAATGATGTAGCTATTGTTCGCCTGGAACAGTACTATCCATTGCCTCAAAATCAATTAGACGAACTCTATAAAAAATACAACAAAGCTATTTGGCATTGGGTGCAGGAAGAGCCATTGAATATGGGTGCTGCCACCTTCCTGCGTATGAATGTAAAGAATATTAACCTGCATGTGATAAGTCGTAATGCAAGTGCAGCTACTGCTTCCGGATATTCAAAAGTACATGCTAAGGAG
Organism: Chitinophagaceae bacterium UBA2793; assembly: GCA_002352045.1. Classification (GTDB taxonomy): domain Bacteria; phylum Bacteroidota; class Bacteroidia; order Chitinophagales; family Chitinophagaceae; genus Ferruginibacter. The sequence continues at coordinate 15,203 of DEHT01000029.1, forward strand.
CAGGCAGCTTTAGTGGAAACGGCGTTTACAATTTAATAAGAAAAAATATTTAGAATAAGATGTTTAATTCTCTCAGCGAAAAATTAGAATCGGCCTTTAAAAATATAAAAGGCGAAGGCAGAATAACCGAACTCAATATTGCCAATACGGTAAAAGACATTCGCCGTGCATTGGTGGATGCGGATGTGAACTATAAAATTGCCAAAGAATTTACCGATAAGGTAAAAGAAAAAGCAATGGGCTCCAAAGTATTGCTGGCTGTAAACCCCGGCCAGCAAATGGTGAAAATTGTGCAGGATGAACTTACGGAGTTAATGGGCGGTACCGAAAGTGATTTTAATATTACCGGCAACCCCGCCATTATTTTAATTGCCGGCTTACAGGGTAGTGGTAAAACCACTTTCAGCGGTAAGCTTGCTAATTACTTAAAAACAAAAAAAGGAAAATCTCCATTATTAGTGGCTGCGGATATTTACAGGCCTGCGGCTATTGATCAATTGGAAGTTTTAGGCAGCCAAATTGGTGTAGATGTATATAGTGAAAGAGAAAATAAGGATGCAGTTTCCATAGCACAAAATGCCATAAAGGAAGCAAAATCAAAAAACAAAAATGTAATCATTATTGATACTGCCGGTCGCCTTGCGGTAGATGAAGTAATGATGACCGAAGTAGCCAACGTAAGAGCAGTGGTTAGTCCCAATGAAATTTTATTTGTAGTAGATAGTATGACCGGCCAGGATGCCGTAAATACTGCTGCTGCTTTTAATGAAAGACTCAACTTTAGTGGGGTAGTGCTTACAAAGTTGGATGGTGATACAAGAGGTGGTGCTGCTTTGTCTATTAAATACACTGTAAACAAGCCCATCAAGTTTAGCAGTAGTGGCGAAAAGATGGATACACTGGATGTGTTTTACCCCGAAAGGATGGCACAGCGTATTTTGGGAATGGGCGATATAGTAAGCCTGGTAGAAAAAGCGCAGGAGCAGTTTGATGCTGCCGAAGCAGCCAAGCTGGAAAAAAAGATTCGCAAGAATCAATTTGACTTTGAGGATTTTAAAACCCAATTGCAGCAAATCAAAAAGATGGGCAACTTGAAAGATTTGATGGGTATGATTCCGGGAGTTGGTAGACAAGTTAAAGACCTCGACATTAATGATAATGCCTTTAAAGGAATTGAGGCCATGATTAACTCAATGACTTTAGAAGAAAGGCGCAACCCCGATTTAATAAATCCCAGCCGCAAGGCACGCATTGCCAAAGGCAGTGGCAAAGAATTACCAGAGTTAAATGCTTTTTTAAAACAGTTTGACCAAATGAAAAGCATGATGAAGATGATGAATAAAATGCCCATGGGCCGTATGCCGGGAATGGGTAAGAGATAAAATTATTTCACTAAACTTAATAACCTCCTTACTATGCGTTTGGGGGTTATTTTTTTATTTTTATCATTGGGATTGTTCATAAGCAACCTTTTATAAGTAATTGCCGTATTGAATTAACAAAGCAAAAACTTAAACCTTTCAATTTTGCCCGGGCAAAACAGGTTAACCAATATTATCCAGGGTTGTGTAAACAACAACCGGGGTAGCCAGAAAGAATTTTACCAAACCTTCTATGGCTACGCTGCAGCTATTTGTATGCGCTACAGTAGCAATGAAGACGATATTAACCAGGTAGTTAATGATGGTTTTTTAAAAGTTTATAAATCGCTTCATCAATTTAACCCCCGGCACAGCAATGTGGAAGCCTCTCTAAAAGGTTGGATGAAGCGTATTATGATAAATACAGCCATTGATCATCTCCGAAAAAACAATCACCATTTTATAATGTCCGAAATAAATGATCGGCAATTTAATGTGGCAGAAGAAACGGCTTCATCCATTGACCAAATGGGCTATAAAGAAATATTAACCCTTATCCAAAAATTATCACC
>DEHT01000105.1:0-6386 GCA_002352045.1 Chitinophagaceae bacterium UBA2793
GCCGCACGGCTATGCTTCTTTTTTGCCGCAGGCGCTTTTACCGGCAGGCTAATACACATTTGCCAACCCTTCCAGAAAGCACTGTTGAACTGTTGAATAAGTTTAGCTGGTGCATCGGTAGAATATATCCGTGTTGTATCAAACCGGCATAACTAACCTTTTAAACAGTTTGTGGAAAAGAAGGGCGATTATTATTTGTCAGCCTTAGTAATTTTATACTAAATATATTAGTTATGGCAAAGTCCGGACAATCATCCAAACAATTAGCCAGTCTTGCAAGTAAGGTGCTGACAAGTCCAAAGTCATCATCAACTGCAAAGAAACTGGCGGGTTCTGTACTCTCACAGGCTCCAAACAAGCCTAAAAAATCTGGTAAATAATCTGGTTAGCAAGTACAGAATTTCAAGGAAGGGCAGCCTTCCTTTTTTTTTATCTAATTTAAAAACTATTTGTAACAACGTATGGCTGACAGTTATGATTTTTATAGTAAGCGAATTGAAGAATTGAAATCACTTTTAAGCAATTCAAATAGTAATACCTCTAAGGAGCTAATATCAGAGGCTATTGAATTATCAGAAAAGGCAGTTTCCGAATATTTGTTTATTTCTACTGAAAGTGTAAAGCAAATCAAATCTCTTGATGAAAAGCAAGCGAAGTTTGATGAACAATTGAAGATTATGGAATCTCAATCTGAAAAGATGAAATCTGTAAGCACAATGGAATTTTTTTCCGATGCTACAAGAGAAAAACTAACTGTAGCATGGTTGGCTGTTTCGGAAGAAATTAATGAAAAATATGAAAGGCACACTTTTGCTAATAGAAGCCTTCGGGATGCAATATTGTTTTGTTGCCAGGAACTTGATACTACTTTATTCGATTTAATTTTTAAACCAAACTCTTCCTCTTTCAAAGCTGATTTAATTCTTGATGTTCTTAAAAAAATTGTTCAGAAACTTATCCCGTTCTCTGATGATATTGAATCAATTTTTGAGTTAAGCGTTTCAAAGCGAAAGAAAACATATTTATCGCATGGCGATAAAATTCTTACCTACATTGAAAAGTATATTTCTGTTCTGCAATCATGGTTAAGTCTAACTGATAAGTTTAAAGAAGAAGTGCTTACCTAATGGATGGAATTATCTAAGTTAATAAACAAAAAAAGTGCAGCAAGTTAGGTGGCTGGCACAAACCCTTTCATTAAAAAAGCCAAAAGACTACGGCATAAACTCAGCCCCACCGCACAAGGCTTTCATTTATTCCGTTTCCTTTTGGCTTTTTAACCACACCACCTGATGAAGTTGCTTTCTTTTTCTTTTTTTCGGTTTTTCTTTCTCTTTTAGGTTTTATATATGGCGGAGCGTAGCGGAGCATCATTAAATGCTCAAACTATGCTTATTAAATGTTACAAACTCAGTCAGCAAATCTCAAAACCTCATTTCTTCATTCTTTCAAAAGGAAACAATAGCGGTAAGCCATTAGATGTAGCTTGTCCAAACTGTTTTGTTTGCATCTGTAAATCAGAAGAAGAAAAGCAGCAACTGTACTGGCTCTTTTATGGCTTATGGCAAGGTTCGTTTTTTCATCCATTCCTTACTGGTTCTGTTATTTCATTTATTCGGTTAGATGATTTAAAAAAAGTAGCTGCAATGGCTTTAGAAAAAATTACACCTAATCAGGAGCAGTTCAATAAAAATATTTCCATGCTGCAGTTATTGGATGATAAAAGCAAAGTCATCATGGAGCGAATCAAATTAATAAAGCAAGCTAAAAAAGCACTCATGTACCAGGTATTAAAATAAAAATCCCCCGGCAAGCAGGGAACTTTATCTATCTCAACCGAAGGTCACCACAACGAACGGCTAGAACTATTTTTTAAGTCTTTTAATAATTGCTTTTAAAAGTATGGTTACGCTGAAACTCACAATTGCACCAACGGCAGCTAAGATAGCAGTTTTAAAAACATCTGTACTGCTGATATTGGCAAAGATGGTAAGCAATGTGCCGCCTGCAGTTCCTGCTTTTGTTGTGCTATCAAAATACTGGTTCATTATTCACCCTCCACAGCCGTTTGGCTAACTGCACCGGCTATGCCTCCGGCAACAGCCAGGTAACCGGCAATTTTGATAACAACGGCAGGTAATGCCACAGGAGCAGCAACAATAGTGGTGGCAACGGCTGCCAAAGCCAAACCAATATTCCGCAACTTCTTAAAAAACTTAGGGGTGGGGGCTGTAGCCCTTTCAATTATTTTTTTCATTCGACTTCGATTTAATGATGATGAAAACTTTGTTTCCTTTTTCAAGTTCCGGGTAAACGATAGACAGTAGAAGCTGCAATGCAACCCGAGACCGTAAGCCTTTTCCCTCACCCGTTAAAACAGAAACCGGAGCGATACAGCCCTTCGATTCCTTCAGGGCATCATTGTACGCATGAACTAAAATAAAGCTCCTGTTAGGTACTTTACTCAGCAACAAATGCCATCCAAAACGCAAGCTGTATCTTTTTGTTAATTCATATTCACCTTCAGGTATGCAGGAAATCCTTGATTGATTTTCTTTCCAGGGCAGCTCTATGGTATTACACACCTTCACTCCATCAATCAATAATTCACCATTAACGCCATTAGTTAGATATGTTCTTATTAGCTCCAGTTTCATGTTCATAGGGATTGGATTTTAAAACGGGTTACAGACCACTTACTTTAACCAATGCCAGGGCATTGAATGCACCGGTTTTCAACGGGTATTGTATGCCGTTCACTTCCTGGTAAAATTCCACGCCCAGGGCAAGGAATAAAGGATGCGTACTGTTTGCAGTTACTGCATTGGAAAGGTTAATAACTGCTGNNCGTTTCACTTGTAGCAGCTACGAAACTTTCATTTTCAAAATCAACTTCCGAACCTGCAGAGATGATTTTAAAATGTGTAGTGCCACCCGGTGCCGCAATCATGTTAGATGGAATGAATGCAGGAATATCAACTGCCAGCGTACCGGCAACCCTGTCAATTGTTCCGGTGAAAGGGGCATAAAGAGTAGTGCCTAATTTGCCGCTGATGTTAAATTCAAAACCTTCCAGTAATTCAGCTTCGCCATCAATTACATTACGCTGCCCACGGGTATTCGTAACGTCAGCCTGAATTACCTCAACCATTTTTTGAGTAAGGCGGCTTACCATGCGGCTGTCGCTGGCGTTTTGAAGTAATGCCCTGATGGAAGTACGCAGCGTTTTTCCTGCATTGCCGGCACGTCCAAACTCACTGCCGTTTTCACGGGTACGTTGAAATGCCGGGTCATTAGCTATACGGTCGGCAGGCACGCCGCCTTTTTCCCTTGCCAAATAGCCATCCTGGCTTTTGTAGAAAGTAATATCGCCGATAGTACCTTCCAGTTTAATGATACCTTTTTGTTTTGCCATTGTATCGGATTTTATGTGTTAGTAATCGAAATGTTTAGCGGCACATTTCATAAAGCCTTTGTGAATTCACCAACACAAAATTTGAATGATAAAATCACGATTACATCAAAGCACTTCCGATACGTCCACATATTGCCGATAGTAGCATTTATTGCTTTAAGTAACTATGTATTCCTATTTGTATTTTTGCGTTATGCCTATACCGGTTGAAATATTGAACAAGTATTGCACAGCTATACCAAAGGCATGGATAAAGCATGAAGACGCAGCAAACAAGGCTTTGTATTTACCCGAAGGATGTTCAGCGTATCACAGGAAAAAGTGAGCGTTATGGGCGTATGCTGCTCCAAAAAATCCGCCTTTATTTTTCCAAAGNNTGTAACAGTTGAGGAGTTTTGTACTTACACCGGTTTCAAAAAAGAAGATGTGGTTTTGTTCTTAGCAGCCTAAAACTTGTTCAAAAAACAGGCTGGTTTATTTGTATAAAAGCCCTCATTTTGGTACCTTTATAGTCATACGATTTAGTTAGAAATGAATTGAAAAGCGAGGGGGCAAATTCGGTTACCCGAATATATCAACCGCTTGAAAGTATTGATAATAAAGGATTGCAGGGAGTTAAACAAATCCCTCTCTCTCCGCCAAAAAGGTATCAAAACTCACCAAACCCCTGCAAATCGTTGATTATGCAGGGGTATTTGTTTGGCACTATGCCAAACCATTCATCCGAAATCAAAATTCTGGTGAGTGATTCGGTGAGTAAGCTTTCTCAAATAATTTACTCATAAGCTTTTGCTGAAATGCTTTTACAGTAAGCAGTTCAGCTTTTGAACATCTTGTTTGCTGATGGTGGCAAATCTAATTTTAAACAATATAAAGTACAAAGCGCTTGGTGGAAACTTTGGAAAAATATTGCAGCCAACTCAACCGTATTAGGTAAGCCGGAAAAATTCTGTAGCAATATTTAAAAATCGAGCTGGGAATTGGCAATGCTTTCCAGCCGCCACTCTGCGCTTGTCGATAAACTAAAAGAACTGTCCATTAACAAACTCTATTCGGAAATTAAGTTACAGGCTGTATCATCACCATTACAAACTCTAAGTGGCTCATGAGTTTTACCTGCAACATGCAACCGCATCTTCCCAACCAACCCAAAGATATTTTAGTGCTTTGAGTGTATGGATTATACATAGATAAAAACCATAAATGTTCTTAAAAACCAATGCCATAATGTACCGGTAACGAAATATTAGGCGAGCTATTTTATCATCTTGGAGTAGTTGACAAATTGGATGATGTGAACCAATACCATTGTCCGATCGTCATACCTATCATGCTCTATGTCTATGTTTAGGATAGAGGCAAAGGGCGACCGCCCAAGGGCGTTGTCGGAAAGATTCTAAAGTTTAAGATTAATAGTTCAATTTGTGGAAGCGAAGAACGATGTAGTGTTTACGAAATAGAGTTCTTAAAAAACATCCAGTATCGAAGTGTATGAACTGCTCAATATAAATAAACAGGTTCCCGATATTAATCCCCTGCAGTACGAAATACGGCATTTGTTGAAAGCCACAAGGCCCTTAATGATAATATATTATTTCCCGGAGAAGGACTGCTTAGAAGATTATTGAAAGGCTCTTACTTTGAACATATTCTACCGTCTAAAGAAGAACAGGCTGAAGAGCATGACTCCTTTTTGACAAAACATTTTGGAAAATTGCAGAGCTGGGTAAAAAAAATGAGGTATTAATTTTGGTGTTGCTGAATGCTGCAATTTTTTTGTTAACAAGCTGCATCATTTCATGGCATCTTCGTTGTGTCACTCACTTGTGCTCTACATCTTTACTCAAAAAAATACTGCATTCCGCTGCAAAACTTTGCATGGCATTTTTTTAATGGCGTTTGCAATTTTAGAATTGAAGTTTATTGATTAGCTCAAACTGGTTTTAAGTATATGGCAAAAAGGTGGTAAGAAATTTATGCTGTTAATATAAACGGGGATAATGTAACCAGTACCCTGTTGTGAAAAAGCTGAGGTGATTTTGAATATTAACTCTAATGGCCGCAATCGGTTTCAATATTTATAAATCTCCTTTATCTTATCCAAAAACTGCTCCTTCTTTCTTCTGCTCACTTCTATTTCGGCGTTGTTGCACATAATAACGGTGCCGCCTTCGCCCCGCTGGTATTCTTTTATATGTTTTAAGTTGATGAGAAATGATTTGTGAATGCGGAAAAAATTGGTGCTGTCTAATATGTTTTCATATTCTATTAACGGCTTTGAAACCGTAACCGGTTTTTTACCATCCAAATGAAATACGGTATAACTTCTTTCGGCTTCGCAATAAATAATTTCATCCAGTTTCAGAATGATAAAACCTTTGAGCGTAGGCAGGCATAACCGCATCTCTGATGGCTGGCCTGCTTTGCCAATATTATAAAGCAATGTTTCTGTCAGTTCTTCTTTCTTTTCTTCCTGTATCCTTTTTTCTGCTCTTTGCACCGCCTCTATCAACCGGTCTTCATCCACCGGTTTTAGTAAATAATCGGCAGCGCTGTACTGCAATGCCTGCAGCATGTATTCGTTATGTGCCGTTACAAAAATAATTTCAAAATTTTTGGCAGGCAGTTCACCTATCATTTCAATACCGCTTTTACCCGGCATTTGAATGTCAAGAAATACTACATCGGGTTTTAGTGCTTCTATCTGTTGCTTTGCAGCCATTGCATTATTACAGGTAGCGGCAACAGTTACAGCGGGACAATACCGCTCCAACATTTTTAGCAGGGTTTTTATTCCGTCGGGTTCATCGTCAACCAAAATTGCTTTCATAAAAATATTTTATGCGTTAATGTTTTTAAATTCAAGAGTGGCACGGGTGCCGCTTCCATTCTTTTGTACTTCACTCAAATCCGTAATCGTAAGCTTGCAATAAGCTCCGTATTTTTCATTGATGATTTTAATCCGGTTCCG
>DEHT01000105.1:6490-10397 GCA_002352045.1 Chitinophagaceae bacterium UBA2793
CGCAGTTGCTCCATACCAAGATAAGTTTTCAGATATTCCAGGTTTTCAGCCAGCGTTACAAATGCATGGTTTGAATGGTTCAGCGTCATGCGAATCATCAGTGCAAACTTGCTGAGGTAACGGGAGGCTTTATCATCATCGCCATCCAGTATCATCCGTTTGATGCTGTTGAGTGCATTAAAAACAAAATGCGGATTCATTTGCGCCTGCAATGCCGAAAGTTTTGCTTCGGCTAATTGTTCGTTGATATGGCTGAGTTCCTGTTCTTTTACTTCCAGTGTTTGTTCCGATTCTAATTGTTTTAATTTATTACCGATGAGTGTGGCGATGGTGGTAAGAATTTTTAAATCTCTTTCAGAATAATAATTCAGTTCCGGGTGTTCGGAATCAATAATACCAAGCAGTTCATTATTGTGTATGATGGGTACACAAATTTCACTCAGCCGCCTTGCTTCATCCACACGATAGCGGCTGTCTGCCCTGGTATCTTTTATTAAAACAGGTTGCAATGTTTGCATTACATAACCCACTACACCCTGCCCGGGTTGCACATCAAAAACCAATTCAGAAAGCAATTCGGGTTTTCCTTTTAATCCATACGCTGCTTGTTGAATCATTTTTGTTTTGTCATTATTCCACAGGTAAATCATACAGTCCACATAGTTCAGTTTTCCTATCAGGTTTTCTGCCACATCCCACAGTACTGCATCAACTGTTTTTTTATTGGCAAGCGATGAGGAAAAATAATGTGTGATTTGTTCCAGCTCAAATTTATTTTTATAATCATCCGCCTTTAGTTTTTGCACCTGTGTTTTTTCCATTTCTTTTTTTCGGGCTACATTGGTTCTCCACTGTATAAATAAAAATATCAGTAACAGAAGAAGAGCTGCAGCTAAAATTCTAAACCAAGCCTTTTGCCAGAAAGGAGGTTGTACTTCAACAATAATTTCTTTTACCTGTTCGGGCCATTGGTTATTGAGCGAAAAAACTTTTACCTGTATTCGGTGTTTGCCCGGTGGCAGATTAGAAATATTGAACGATGGCTGGCTACCGAGTTGCTGCCAGGGTGAGTTACTGTTATGTAAAATGCGGTAGGCATAACCCTGGCTGCCGCCATCATTAAAGTTGATGCTGCCAATGGTTATCCTTACATCATTTTGTTTCCATGTTGTGCTTACATCGCTGCCGGGAAGAAAAATGTTTTTATTACTGATGTTTATGTTTTCAATAAAAATGGATGGTTTTTTTTGAGGCATCATTATTTCATAGGGATCGAAACGTACCAATGCATTGGAAAACCCGGCGTAGAGCAGGTTTGCAGCGCTGTCATAAAAAAATGCTGAACGATTTTGCAATGGCATATCTGGAAAGCCTTCGTCTTTTCCAAACCTTTTTATATGAAAGGAGCTAAGGTCGAGGCAGGCGATGCCTGAATAACAGGCCACCCATAATTTGTTGCCCACAATTTGCAAAGCAGAAATATCATTTGCCGGTAATCCGTTGGCGGTTGTAAAATGGCGGTAAGTTTTATTATTAATATTGTATGCAATTAATCCATTGTTGGCGCTGCCAAACCAAATATTATTTTCCTTGTCAATTGCCAGCGGCCCCACTTGTTTGTCGGGCATTTTTATGTAAGGGAATGAATCAATTTTTTTATCAAACTTTTCGGTTATTATATTATACCGCACAATACCATGCCCCGCCATCCAGATATTACCGTTTTGGTCTTCGGCAGTGGCAACAGGTAAAGCGGGCATTGCTTGGTTAAATGGAATTAATGCAATTTTTTTTTCAGCAGGCTTATACCGGTAAATATTTGCTGAGCTTATCCAAATATCTCCACGGCTGTCTTTGAATAAATCACTTGTCCAATCGCCGGGCTTCCATTCAGCAATGGCCATTGATTTGATGGAAGCATTTGCTTCATTATATAATGATAAGTTGCCAAGGCTTCCAGTAAGCAAGGTTGCATTGTTAAGCGGCACTATTTTGAAAATGGTATTGGCTTTTGCTTCGGTGCCATTGAGCCGGTTATTTTCAAATTGCATTGTTGCTTTGTTAAACACAAGTATTCCTGCACCGCCTCTTGCACCGGCATAAATTTTATTAGGCGTAACATAAATGGAAGTAATACTAAGATTGGGATGGTTTGCAATTAGTTCGGAAGGAATAGTAGAAACCTGTACCCATTTGCGGGCATCATCCTGCCTCAGCAAACCATTTGTTGTAGCCACCCATAAATGGTTGTCGCTGTCTGCAAGCACATCATTGCATAAGAAATTTTCAAAGTGTTTTTCGGGCAACAGTTTTATTTTTCCTGTTACCGGGTTAAGCATCAGTGAATAAAAACCTGCTGTATGGCTGGTGAGGTAAAATAAACTGTCGTTAACCGGAATCAATTTTGAACGCCACTGTATAATATCGGTGTCAAGGTTAAAAGGCGATGTAGAAATAATTTTTTTGTTGGCGGCTATATCAATATAAAAAATACTGTCGCTATCTGCTTTTGTAATAAGTATTTTTCCCGTTTTAACCTGGAAGAATTTGAAATAATTATTTTGTTGAACAAACTCATTCAGCAAGGGAAAATCACCAGTGGTTATTTTCTTCAATTCTTTTTTATCCTTGTAATAAATATATAAACCCGGTCGGGCTACAATCAACAACCTTTTATCATCCAGTTCAATCAAATCGTTGCCAAAGAAAAAATGTTCTGTAGCTACATCTTTTTCTATAAAATAATCGAAACGGAAAAGCAATGCCTTGTTTTTGTCAAAATGGTAAAACCCTGAACGGGTAAGCAGGTAGGTATTGCCTGCTGCATCGCCGGTGGCCCGTTCCACCATATTGAATTTATACTGGTATTGTTTGTCATAATAAGGAACAAAAATATTTTCCCGCTGATTGGTTTTTGTATTAATAATATGAAGACCTGTTGGTAAAAAAGCAATTCTTTCTTTATCCAGCCTGTTTATCCGCATAAAACTTTCTGATGCCGGCGAAAGGCTGTCGTTGCTGCTATGATATTGAATAAACCGGGATCCATCAAAGCGGTTGAGCCCTGCTGCTGTAGATAGCCAGATATAACCGGCCTCGTCCTGCACAATACCTGTTACATTATTATCTGATAAACCATCAAGGGTGGTATAGCGGGTAAAATTGTTTTCATTCAGCCATTGGCCGGTGCTGGTATTAACAGTAATAAAAAATAAACATGTTAGTATAACATTGTATAGACGCATTCTTCCTGTTTTCGTTCCGGTATTAAAGTTAACAACTTGCCGTTCATTTTTTTCAGGAGCAAATGCCCACAATATTTCACTTCGCCGTTGGGAGATTATAAGCCGCCGTTCATCTTCCCCATGCCGCAGCATGCAGTTAGCTGCCCATAAAATATTTTTTATGNNCCTTCTTGTTTCATTTTTTGTGTGTGGCGCCACATTCGCCAATGGGGGAGCGGCCAGTATTGACAAACCCGGTAGTGTATTAATTGTGGTTAAAGCTACTCCTGTTTATAAGGATAACAAAAATAACCAGGTTGCTGTACTGGAAACAGATTTTCCCAATGTAGCGGCAAATTTTTCAAAATTGTACAGCTCTGCACAATCGCCTCTTTGGTTTAAGAATAGTAAAACGCTGGATGTGTATTTTAAAAACGGGAACGGATCTGTGTTTGCTGCTTTTTCTTTCAACGGCGATTTCANNTTTATTACAATACAGGCTGATGAGGAAGGGTTAATTGAAATTGAAAGACTGCAAAAGATAGTGGCTCCAAAACAAAAACAGTAATTGACTTCAGTCAATGCAGAGGGTAATAAGAATTAGTAAAAGCACAAAAAAATAATATGGAACAGCAACTCGAACTTATCCGTGAGCAGCAGCGGGCATCCTGGAATAAATTTTC
>DEHT01000091.1 GCA_002352045.1 Chitinophagaceae bacterium UBA2793
ACAAACTAAAATTTAGAATTGAAGGGAAATGGTATAATTCAAAAGACAAAATATTTTCAAAAAATACAAGTAACAATAATTTTTCGCTGACAACAAATCTGACTATTAAATTATGATGAATAAAAGAACTACAGGCTCATCGTATTGGCAATAACTGTTCGTTCTTAATATGTCCACCCCAATTGGGTCTGACCTTCGGTGCCGACCCGAAATTGAGCAGGCTATTATTTTCTTTCATTTACAAAAAAACCCCGGCCAATCAGCCGGGGTTCATTATAGAAAGTTCTTTTTGATTAAAAGTTTCTGGCAGTCATTTCTGTTCTGCGGTTTTTAGCACGGCCTGCTGCGGTTTTATTATCGGCAACGGGTTTGCTTTCGCCATAACCGGTAGCATACAAGCGGCTATCGGCTACACCTTTTGCAATCAAATAATCTTTTACAGCTTTTGCACGATTATCAGATAATGTTTGGTTGGTTTCTTCTTTACCTGTATCATCAGTATGGCCATCAATATCCAGCATCAATGATTCATCGGCTTTCATTAACTCAGCTACTTCATTCAATGATTTGTGCGATTTAGCCAATAGTTTGTAACTACCGGTAGCAAAAAATACGTTTTTAGCAGCGTAATTTACTTTTTCAATTACTTCTTTAGCAATTTCGGGGCAACCCTGGTTGCTTGCCGGGCCAGGGCGGGTAGGACATTTGTCTTCTTCATCGTTCACTCCATCTCCATCTGTATCAGGAATTGGGCAACCCTGGTAACGAGCAACGCCTGCAACAGTTGGGCATTTATCCTGCTCATCATTAATACCATCTTTATCAGTATCAGGTATCGGACAACCCTGGTATTTGCCTAAGCCAGCTACATCGGGGCATTTATCATCAGCATCTGCAATGCCATCACCATCTCTATCGGGGCAACCCTGCAATGAAGCTAAACCTGCCACATCGGGGCATTTATCATCTGCATCCTGTATGCCATCACCATCACGGTCTGTAACAACCGGAATTGCCGGTGCGGGAGCAACGGGTTGTAATTTTTTAGCCAGCGTATGTGCAAAGCCTAAGCTATAATACAAATGATACGCTGCATTATCTGTTACCGGAATTCTGTATTGTGCATTAATTAATGCATAATTATCTTCCACCACTTTTACCTGAATGCCTGCACCAAGTGGAACAAAGGCTCCATAGTAGCCGCTATATTTTGAAGCTCCTATACCTGCAGTTAAAAATGGGTTTACATAATATTTATCACTGAGTAATTTTAAATTTGCAGTGGCTGCTGCTTCTAAAAATAAATGATCAGAATTATCTGTCACTCTTGAATTAGGTACCTTATAATTTAAGAATGAGCCACTCAATGTGCCGGTAAAGTCAATATTATTGGTAAGCCCTTGAGTATAGCTAAGAGCCATGCCCGGAGACATTTCGCTGGGTTTTGCCCAATCTTTATTACTCAACACATTGCCTAAACCCGAGGCTCTTAAAGCGGCAGCGGTTTTAAAATCGTTTAATACAAAGTGAAAACCAATTGTTGGCCCCTTTTTATAATCGTTTTGAGCCATAGCAGTTATTGCAATACAAACTGCTAAAAAAGAGAAATACAATTTCTTCATAATTATTGTTTTGAACCGGGCAAAAATAGCTGCTTCCGCTTAATTAAGAAAATAAATAATTGTACCTATGTTGATAATTAATGAAAAGATTACACTAAAGCTAACGGGGCTTTGTGCCTAACACTTCTACTTTAACCCGGGTAAGGCCACTTCTTATAAAGCCGAGGGTTTGAGCTGCCGTTCTGGTAAGGTCAACCAGCCGGCGTGTTTTTGTATGAAGCCGATCGTTGGTTTTAACCACCACCGATTTGCCATTTCGTAAATTAGTTACCCTTATCCAGGTACCCAATGGCAATGAGTTGCAGGCAGCTGTTAATTTGGAATGTCTAAAAATTTCGCCATTGGCAGTTTTTCTACCTTCAAATTTTTGGGCATAATAACTTGCCTGCCCGTATAATATTCTATTGGCTTTTGATTTTTGAGATGGGGTATTGTCTGAATTTTTAGCCTGGGCTATACCCGGCTTTGTAGAAATTAAAATGCACAAAAAAGATAAAACAAGTAATATGAATCCTTTTTTCATTCAATACATTTAGTTGAGCAATCAGTTTTTCGAAAGATATCTTTCTCTTAACCTTTTATCGTCGCCGTAAATATCGTCATAAAATTTAATAACACCATTTACATCTTCTACACTAAAATAACGAATAAACACAGGCATCTTTTGCTTAATAACCATAGTGTGCCTTTCTTTTCTTTCAATCCATTTGGCTACAGAATCGGTACTAAGCCTTAAAGAATCGGGCCCAGTAAATAGCATACTATCGTTTTGTATTATATAGCGAGCTAATTTTTCCCACTCCTGTACCCTTACGCAACCATGACTTAAACTACGCTGACTGTTTTTAAACAAGTATCGTTGATTGGTATCGTGCAGGTAAACCGAATGTTCGTTGGGAAAATTGAATTTAATTATACCCAGTGCATTATTGTCGCCACTACCCTGTCTAACCAAATATGGAATGCCTTTGCTGTATTTGGCCCAATTCACACTGTAAGGATCAATCGGCTTTCCATCATAAGTATAAAGACCGTATCCTTTTCGGGCAAGATAGCCGGCATTCTTTTTTAAAGCCGGTAAAATTTCCTTCACTATTATGCTATTAGGTATTGTCCAGGTAGGATAAACAATAATATCGGATATAGCACTGTTTATAAAAGGTGTTGGAGTTACCGGTTTCCCAACAATAACTTTCGATTCCAATGCCAAAGTATCATTGTTCCATACTTTTAAATTATAAGCCGGAAGATTTACCCAAATATATTTCTCGGGCATTTGGTTTGGAAGCTGTTTATAACGGTCGAGGGTAATAGCAATTCTTTTAAATTTTTCTTTATCGGTATTATTAAGTTGGGTTATGAGTGCTGCAGATATTTTCCCCGTTTCTTTTAACTTTCTTACCTTTTGATATTTTTTTATCAAACTCTGCAGCATAGTAGTATCTGGTTGCTTTTCAGAAATAGTAAAACCACTCTCGCCTAAGCGTTGCAATAACTTTCTTTGAAATTCGATAGAATCTTTAAAAGGATATTTTAAATAGGTGTATGCTTTTCTATCCATGCTATCTAAAAAAGATGGAATGTGCATTTTTAGAGCACTATAATTCTTTATGGAAGGTTGCAAATGAAGCAAAAGTTCATTAATATTTTTTCCGTCTTTAAATTGATTCAATGTGGCTGCAAAAAAAAGTTCCTGCTTTTGTTTGCTGTACTTCCACTCTAAACTATCGGCCTGTAACCTTCCTTGTTTTAAATGTTGAATTATTTGAAAAAAAGCATCGGTTAATAACAAATCGGAGTTGCCCCAGGTAGAAGCTATTTTTCTATTTGAAGAATCTGCTAATTGGAGTTGAAGTTTTTTTATTAAAGTAATTTGATAGGTTTCCGGAAAGAGTCCGTCTCTTTCGCAAGTGTCCAGGTAATGTATCAATGAACCTGCAATACTATTCCATTCTTCTTTATTGCTCCATACAGGTTTATTTTCATTGCTATTGTAATAATATTTAACTACCGGTAAAAAACTTAAGCTTATACTATCATTTATCTTTCCCTTTGAATTGGCGTTATCAAGCATTTTTTCAATGGAAGCTTCCACTGCATTATTCATGTCCTCAATCAACAATACCTGCTTCTCCTTTTGATCTTTTGCTTTACAGGAAATCATTAAAATTACAAGACTAAAAAAACAAAACAGGTAAAATTTAAAAGAGTCCTTCATAAATGTAAATGTATGGTTACTAGCAAACGCTTTTTTTAAACCTAAATTGCGGACTAAAATTTTCATTGAGCTTATGGAATTTTTATTTGATACTTTTGGTACAAATTTTATCGAAGCAAATGCTGCATAAATCTACATACAATATACACAACCTTTTAATACGATGTACAACGCTAAGTTTATTTATATTCATTACTGCAAACATAAAAGCTCAGCCTTTACCCATTAATAAATACGGACTTCAAATTGTTAACAATACTGCCCAATTAAAAGAAACGATAGCTAAAGACAGTAGTATGCAAATGCTTAGTTTAACTCATTATATACCGGGTATTATCATTGACTTAAAATATACCAGCTCTCACAATTTTTTAAATCGGCCAATATATCCTACTAAAACCAAAAATACTTTTTTAAGAATGCCTGCAGCCATAGCATTGAAACAAGTGCAGGCCGAATTAAAAGATAAAGGGCTTTCCTTAAAAATTTGGGATGCATACCGACCATATTCGGCTACCGAAAAAATGTGGGAGCCTGTAAGGGATGAGCGCTATGCAGCTAATCCAAAATATGGTAGTGGGCATAACCGTGGAATAGCAGTTGATCTTACGCTGGTAGATATTAAAACAGGAAAAGAATTGAACATGGGTACCGGCTTTGATAATTTTAGCGATACAGCTCATACTAATTATAAAAATTTATCTGAAGAAGTTTTACAAAACAGAGAAACATTAAGATATGTAATGGAGAAATATGGTTTTAAAGTTTTGGAAACAGAGTGGTGGCATTTTTATTTACCCGATAGTAAAAAATATGCTTTAATGGACTTAAGTTTCAAAACACTTAAAAAACTTTGGAAGCAAACATCTTCAAAATAACTTTGCGCATAATTGAACTTTACTCAATGAAATATTACATCATAGCTGGAGAAGCAAGCGGTGATTTGCATGGAAGTAATTTAATTAAAGAAATGCAGCAGTTAGATGCATCTGCATCCTTTAGATGCTGGGGCGGAGACCTGATGCAAAGCACCGGAGCCACACTTGTAAAGCACTATAAAGACCTTGCCTTTATGGGCTTTGTAGAAGTGCTGCTTAATATTAGAACTATTTTTAAAAACCTGGCTTTTTGCAAAAAAGATATCGAAGCATTTAATCCCGATGTTTTGATTTTGATTGACTACCCTGGGTTTAACTTACGCATTGCAAAATGGGCAAAGCAACAGGGCTTAAAAGTGGTTTATTATATTTCGCCGCAAATATGGGCATGGAAAGAAAACCGCATTCACGACATTAAAAAATCGGTTGATAAAATGCTGGTAATTCTTCCTTTTGAAAAAGATTTTTACAACAAATGGAATTACCCGGTATATTATGTGGGGCATCCTTTGGTAGAAGTGATAGAGCAATTTAAAAACTCAGGCGAAAAACTTACCATTGAAAATAAAAAAATTATTGCTTTATTGCCAGGAAGCCGCAAACAGGAAATATTAGTGAAGCTGCCCATTATGCTAAGTGCCGCCAGGCATTTTCCCGATTACCAATTTATAGTAGCCAAAGCACCCGGATTACCATCTGCATTTTACGACGAACTATTACAGCCTTATAAAAATGTTGGCGCTGTGGTCAATCAAACTTATGCATTACTTTCATCGGCAAGTGCCGCAGTTGTTACCAGTGGTACTGCCACTTTGGAAACCGCTTTATTTGCTGTACCTGAAGTTATTTGCTACAAAGGAAATGCGATATCATACCAAATTGCAAAAAAATTAATCAAAATAAAATACATCTGCCTAGTAAATTTAATAATGAACAAAGAGGTGGTGAAGGAATTGATACAAGGCGATTTGACAGAAGAAAATTTAGTAACCGAACTAAACAAATTATTGTTTGATAAAGACAAACAAGTTCAATTACAAAAAGATTACAATGATTTAAAACAGTTGTTAAGCGCAGGAGGAAATGCTTCTGCAAATGCTGCAAATATTATTTGCCAATTTGTAAAAAACTAAATTACTTTAATAACAACCTTACAACTATTACAATGATGGCAAACAAAAAAAGCAACAGCGACAACCTGTTGATGCCATGCATATACTTTACCCATTTTGTATCGGGTGCATTGGGATCTTTTTTTCTAAGATATAAATACTCGGCAATTTGTTTTAAAACTCCCATATAATGTGAAATAAACTGCAAGGTAGCATATATTTACAAGGCTAAATAAACTTAATATGACCCGTGAAGAAAAATTTATGCAAGAAGCCATAGCTTTATCGCTGCAGGGAATGAATGCTAATGAAGGCGGCCCTTTTGGATGCATAATAGTTAAAGATGATAAAATAGTTGGAAGAGGAAACAATAAAGTTACAACACTCAACGATCCTACGGCCCATGCCGAAGTAGTAGCCATTAGAGATGCTTGTAAAAATATTGGCGACTTTCAATTAACCGACTGTGAAGTTTATACCAGTTGCGAGCCTTGTCCAATGTGCCTGGGTGCCATTTATTGGGCAAGACCAAAAGCTATATATTTTGCCAACAACAGAGCCGATGCTGCAAATGCAGGTTTCGACGACTCACTAATTTATGACGAAATAAATGCAAATATTGAAAACAGGCAGATTCCAATTATTGCAATAGGAAGAGAAGATGCATTAAAAGTTTTTGAAGCCTGGAAAAATAAATCAGATAAGAAAACTTACTAAGAGTTGATATACTTAATCGAACCATAGCTTATCCCAAAAACTTCTTTTTTTGGGTTCATATTTTAGCTGAAATCTTTCTATACTTCCTAATTTTAAATGGTTAATTGCTTCATCAATTGAGTTGGTAAATAAGCAGAGTTCCAAATCTTCAGGTGATATGGTTCCTGCTTCTTTCATTTTTTCTATATGTTCGATAATATCTTTATGAAATTCTTTATCAAAAATAATTATGGGAAATTCACTTACTTTTTTTGTTTGAATTAAAGTAAGTGCTTCAAAGTATTCATCTAATGTGCCAAAACCGCCTGGCATCACTACAAATGCATAAGAATATTTTAAAAGCAGCGTTTTTCTTACAAAAAAGAATTTAATATCTACCCATTTATCGAGGTAGGGATTTGGTTTTTGCTCAAATGGAAGCACAATATTGCAGCCCACACTTCTGCCGCCAACATCTTTGGCTCCCCTATTAGCTGCTTCCATTATACCTGGGCCTCCGCCGGTCATTATTGAAAAGCCAAGCTTTGCAATTTCCGAAGCAATTTTTTGAGTTTGTTGATAATAGGGATGGTCTTCCTTAAACCTGGCAGAACCAAAAATAGTTACACAAGGCCCCACCCTATGCAATGCCCTAAAGCCTTTAATAAATTCAAGTAACACGCTAACGGTAAACCTAAATTCGGATAGTCGTGTTTGCGGACCCGATAAAAACTTTATTTCATTTTTTACACCTTCCCTATTACCTGCATTTGTATTACTCATAAACAATTATATACTGTTGATACAGCAATATACAAATAAATACAACGATGATTTTTGATGAAGAATCCAATAATAAAGCGGCGCTTAAAAAAGCGCCGCAATTGAGGCCCGCAACGGCCTATTCCAGAAATATGTTTATGCCCAGGTAATATCACCCTGCGGTATCAAAGCAATTACTTCATTGGCCAATTGTTTTCCGGTGGCAATCATTTTTTTCATTTCGGTTGGTTCAAACGTAAGCCCACCGGGTCCTCCGCCCAGTGGTGCTTTTGGCCTAAACGTAAAAAATTTAATAGGTACTTTTTCTTCATAAGGGTTTTCCCTGCCTCTTATTTTAAAGTATTCATTGATGGTAGTTTCATCAACTCCTGCCCTTTTCATTTTCTTTTTAACAGCATCTATGTAAACCAATGCTTCGTTAAACTGAGAGGGAATTATTAAATCGTTTTTACCAACATCTTCCATAAAAATATCCAGCGTTTGACTTAAGATGGGGAAGATGGTTTTAAATTCTGTATCAACAATTACTTTATCGCCGGTGGAAAGTAGAATGGTAAATATTTCGGTAGCGCCATTGTCTATTGCCATTTCTACGCCTGCATATTCTCTTACTCCTCCATCCACAAATTGAAAATGTGGATTGGCTTCACCGGGAACATTTTTATTTACTTTTATTGGAGGCATAAACACCGGTTGACAAGCAGAAGCCATAATTGCTTTTCTAAAATGTTCGGCATTTATAATTTGCCTTACTTCATAATGTTTGGCTTTTGTAAAATTGCTATCGTTGGTAAATACTACCAGCTCGCTGGTTTGCAAACAGGTAGTGGTGAGATAAATTTTTTTTCCGCTTTGCTGCAGTATATCCCAATTATCGTCATTGTAATATTGTTCAATTAAACTCCATAGTGGGTTGGCATCAAATATGGAATGTTGATTGAGCCGGTCGCCGAGATTGCTTTTTTTGATGATATTTGAAGTGGTTTGTGTGCTGTACAATTCTTCGAGCAAATCGTAAGCGCCCATGGCAGCCAATGGAGCTATAAGCGAACCGGTACTGGTGCCTACATATTTATCAAAACTAAGATGGGGAAATGTAGAACGCAGCCGTTGAATTACACCTACTGCAAATGCGCCTTTTGAACCTCCACCACTTATAACTAATGCCCTACTCATAACAATTCATTTTTAATTAAAAGGTTCCGGAGTTTTTTTAATCTTGCTTATTCTAATTCCAATGCCGGTTTGCAACCACCATGTTTTGTTTTCGTAATCTTTATGTGCTGTAATACCCAATACTAGTTTATTCAACAAATCAATATGCAAACCGCCTCCAATAAGCTTTTGTTTATCGGTTCCCCAAATATGATCCACTGAAACATGCAGGTTTGCTGCACTGCCAAAAGGGTTGGCATTAAATGTTTTTAATTTGTAAGAAAGGGTGGGCCCAAATTGGGCATCTATTTTTTTGGCGGCATAAAAACCACCCACTATTGCACCTACTCTTAATTTATTGGGAACAATACCAAACTGTGGAATAATCTGCATTCCCACTGCATACATATCAACTCCCCGGTGAAAATTGGTTACAACGCCACTGTGTACTTTGGCATGTGCAATAAATTTTTGAGTAAACTCAGGGTCTTCCTGGGCGAAAGACGATGCATTGCACAAAAGAAACAATAATAATAAGCAGGTGTTCTTCTGTTTCATTGCGTACTTTTTACAGTACAAACTTATAAACTAAAGCTGCCAAATGCAATACCCTGATTGAGTTAGCGGAAAACGAATATTAACAGTAAAATTACTGTACCCATTTTGTGATAAACTTCTGAAATAATTTATTTAATGAAATACTGTAATGCCAATTCATACCCTTTTAACCCAAGCCCACTTATTACACCAATGGCTTTGGGGCTTACAAAAGAGTTTTTCCTAAAATCTTCCCTTGCAAAAATGTTGGAGATATGTACTTCAACCAATGGTGATTTTATTGCAGCGATTGCATCGCCAATGGCTACGGAAGTATGAGTGTAGGCTGCAGGATTGAGTATAATACCATCAACAGAAAAACCTACTCGTTGCAATTCATTTACTAATTCACCTTCAATATTGCTTTGAAAATAACTAAAGCTAATAGCCGGATATTTTGTTTGCAATTCTTTATAAAATTCATCAAAAGATTGTGTACCGTAAATACCGGGTTCACGGGTGCCGAGCAAGTTTAAATTGGGGCCATTAATTATTGCAATTTTCATTTGATAAAGTAACAAGTAAAAAGGCAAAAGTAAAAATTCAAAATTCAAAAACTCAACAAAAATAAAAAGCACTTCCTTTTTTGAAACCGCTATATTTTTTGAATTTTTACTTTTTAATTTTTAATTAAATTGATAAAATCATCAAACAAATACCTGCTATCGTGAGGCCCGGGTGTGGCTTCGGGATGGTATTGAACAGAAAATGCTTTTTTGTTTTTTATGCGAATACCTTCAATGCTGTTGTCATTGAGGTTTACGTGTGTGATTTCGATATTATCGTTTTTGCGAACCGCATCCGGATCTACACCAAAGCCGTGATTTTGGGTGGTGATTTCGCTTTTGCCTGTAATTATATTTTTTACCGGGTGATTTAATCCCCTATGCCCATGATGCATTTTAAAAGTGGGAATATCATTTGCCAAAGCCAATAACTGATGCCCCAGGCAAATGCCAAATAAAGGTTTATTGGTTTTTAAAATTTCTTTTACGGTAGCAATTGCATAATCCATGGGAGCCGGATCGCCGGGGCCATTGCTGATAAAATATCCGTGTGGTTGAAAATTTTCTAATTCGGCAAAAGTTGTTTTTGCATTATACACTTTTACAAAAGCACCTCTTTCAACCAGGCAATTCAAAATATTTTTCTTTATTCCAAAGTCTAAAACCGCAATACGAAGGCCAGCATTTTCCTCGCCCAATGTATAAGGTGTGGTAGTACTTACCACCGATGCAAGCTCCAGTCCATCCATTGAAGGCACATTGGCCAATTGCTTTTTTAAAATGTCCACGTCCATTTCGGTAGAAGAAATTATGCAGTTCATGGCGCCCTTTGTTCTAACATGCTCTACCAATGCCCTTGTATCAACTTCATCAATGGCAACTATATTTTGTTGCTCCAGATATTGTTGCAAAGAATTGTCGCTTAAAAAGCGGCTGTACTTTTCTTCCAAATTACGACCTATAACAGCTTTCACTTTTACGCTATTACTTTCCACATCTTCGGGCTTTACGCCGTAATTGCCTACATGCACACTGTTCATTATAATTACCTGTCCATAATAACTGGGATCGGTAAATACTTCCTGGTAGCCCGTCATACCGGTGTTAAAACAAATTTCGCCGGTGGCTATACCTTTTTTCCCAAAGGCTTTTCCGTACACTACGGTACCATCTGCCAAAATCAATATTGCTATGTCTTGTGTCATGTATTTAAAATGTTGTACAAAGTTAATTTTATCTGTTTTAAACCTAAAGAGTATGTGCAAAAGAATTGCATTTGGTTTATAACTTCATACAAACTTTGTGTTAATTATATAAAAAAAGCAAACCTTAAAAGTTTGCTTTTATAATTTAAAAAAGATTCATTTTTATGCTTCTTCTTTTTCGTTTGAAATATCGGTAGCATCTTCGGCTTTAGCAGCTTTGGTTGCTTTCTTTTTAGGAGCAGTTTCTTTTACTTCTTCTACTACTTCTGCATCGCTAACTACTTCTTCCGCTTCAGCAGCTTTTTTCTTACCACCGCCGCTTCTACGAGTTTTCTTAGCGGGTTCAGCAGCAGTTTCTGCGGTTTTGCCATATACTTCGTTAAAGTCAACCAACTCTATCATTGCAACTTCAGCATTATCACCGGTACGAGCACCTAATTTAATAATTCGGGTATAACCACCTGGGCGGCCTGCCACTTTTGGAGCTACAACAGTGAATAATTCTTTAACTGCATTTTTATCGTTTAAGTAGCTGAACACAATACGGTGATTGTGCATGATAGCTTCTTTGCTTTCATTGGCTTTGGTTTTAGTGATTAATGGTTCAATGTAAGTACGCAAAGCTTTGGCCTTGGCTAAAGTAGTGGTAATACGTTTGTGAGTAATCAACTGGCAACCAAGGTTGGCCATTAAAGCTCTTCTGTGAGAAGCTGTTCTGCTTAAATTGTTTTGTTTATTTCCGTGACGCATGACATTTTAGTTTTTAATTCGCCTATACCGTGTCAGGATTTACAGGCTACTTATTATTAATGTGCTAATTTGCTGATGTGCTAATTAGCTAATTTTTCCAATTCAATTGAGTGTTTAGCCTTCCGAAGTTTTTCATTAGCACATTAGCTAATTGGCTAATTACCAAATTGATTATTCGTCGTCGAGTTTCAACTTGCTTAGATCCATTCCAAAACTTAAGCCTCTTTCTTGCAAAACCTGATCAATTTCGCTTAAAGATTTTTGACCAAAATTTCTGAACTTCATCAAGTCTTCCTGCTCGTACTGTACCAGTTCGCTCAAAGAGTTGATTTTAGCTGCTTTTAAGCAATTGAAAGCTCTCACAGAAAGGTCTAAATCTTCCAACGGAGTTTTCAACATTTTGCGTAACTGCAAAGTTTGTTCGTCAACCAGGTCTTCCTTCTTATCTTCTTTAGTATCAAAAGTGATGTTTTCATCGGTGATGATCATCAAATGTTGAATTAAAATTCGGCTAGCCTGCTTTACCGCTTCTTCCGGATGAATGGTACCGTCGGTTACAACTTCCATTACCAATTTTTCAAAATCGGTACGTTGTTCAACCCTTGTATTTTCGATGCTGTATTTTACATTCTTAATAGGAGTGTAAATAGCATCTACAGGAATATAACCAAAGTGAGTGTTTTTTTCTTTATGTTCTTCAGCCGGTACATAACCTCTACCTTTTCCGATAGTGATTTCAATATCTAACTTTGCGCTTGCATCTAAGGTACAAATCAGCAATTCAGGATTCATTACTTCAAATGCGGGAGAAGCTTCTCCAATCATTCCGGCAGTGAACTCTGTTTTATTTTTTATAGAAAGGGTAACTTTTTCGGTACCTACCTCATGATCAACCTTTGCTTTGAAACGTACTTGTTTCAAATTTAGAATCATTTCGGTTACGTCTTCCGTAACGCCTTTAATGGTTGCAAATTCGTGGTCGGCACCGGCAATATTGATACCAATAATTGCATACCCTTCCAAAGAATTTAATAATACTCTGCGAAGAGCATTACCAATAGTTACACCATAACCCGGTTCCAATGGACGAAACTCAAATTGAGCTTCGAAATCTGTTGCTTTTTGAAGAACAATTTTATCCGGCTTAACAAAATTAAAAATGGCCATTTGTATTTTGTTGATTTGATTTAATTAAATTTTAAAAAGTAAAAATTCAATGCTTTGAATTTTTACTTTTTATTTATTATTTGCTGTATAATTCCACAATCAGTTGTTCCTTGATATTTTCCGGAACGCTTTCTCTTTCAGGATATGTAATAAAAGTTCCTTTTAATTCAGCTTCGTTCCAGTCAACCCAATTGAATTTAGGGTTTCTACCACGCAAGTTACCGGTGATAGCTGTATTGGCAGCACTCTTATTTTTTAAACCGATTACATCCCCGGGTTTGCAGGTATAAGAAGGAATATTAAGCACTTCACCATTCACAGTAATGTGTTTGTGGCTCACCAACTGGCGTGCGCCTGAACGGCTTACTGAAATACCCATGCGGAAAACTGTGTTATCTAAACGGGCTTCTAATAATTTAATTAAGTTTTCACCTGTTACACCTTTTCTACGGTTTGCTTCTTCAAATGTTTTACGGAATTGTTTTTCCAAAACGCCATAAGTGTATTTAGCTTTTTGCTTTTCTTTCAATTGCAAAGCATATTCACCTAAGGTTTTGCGCTTTTTGTTTGCGCCATGTTGGCCGGGAGGGTTACTGTTTTTAGTTAACCATTTGCCATTGCCTGTGATGGGTTCGCCGAAACGACGAGAAATCTTGGTCTTTGGACCAGTGTAACGTGCCATATTATTTTTTCATTTCGATTTTTTTTGAAACGGTGAACTGATCGGTAAAAAATCGTAAAAAATTAATCAGTCACCCTTTGTTAAATGAACTAGCCCTTCCTTCATTCTCACTCTGGATAATCAGGAGTGGCTGAACATATGGTTATAATAAATTGTCAGTATTACTGACACATATTTCAAAAGAACTTCATTGAGTAGTTTAAAAGCTACTCCATAATAACTCCTTCCCTCGGGGAGGTTAGGTGGGGCTTATACTCTTCTTTTCTTAGGAGGACGGCAGCCATTGTGAGGCAAAGGAGTTACGTCTTTAATAGAAGAAATTTCAATTCCATTTTGGCTCAATGAGCGAATGGCGCCTTCACGACCACTTCCCGGGCCTTTTACAAAAACATCTACTCTTTTCAAACCTGCATCGGTAGCTGTTTTTGCTGCATCAGCAGCAGCCATTTGAGCAGCATAAGGTGTATTTTTTTTACTGCCTTTAAAGCCCATTTTACCGGCACTTGACCAAGAAATTACCTGGCCTTGCTTGTTGGTTAAACTGATGATGATGTTGTTGAAACTTGCTACGATATGTGCATCGCCGTAGCTGTCAACCTTTACTACTCTTTTTTTTGCAGCTGCTTTTCCGCTTTTGCCGCCTTGTGCTTTTGCCATAATACTTTGTAATAGGTAATCTTTAAAAAATAATTCCGAAAAATAATCCGGAACCCAAATTTGCCCTCCTGCCGACTCATACTATCTGGCGCAAATTTGGTAAAAGAACAGAGTCGTTTATAAAAGCCAAAAGCTAATAGCTTTGGCTATTAGCTTACTTCTTAGCTACTTTCTTTTTACCCGCAACCGTTTTACGCTTACCTTTTCTTGTACGGCTATTGGTACGTGTACGTTGCCCACGCAGTGGCAAACCTTTACGATGACGCAACCCACGGTAACAAGCAATATCCAACAAGCGTTTGATGTTCATTTGCGTTTCGCTACGCAAAGCACCTTCCGTTTTAAACTCATTGTTAATGATGTTACGGATGGCAGTTTGCTCATCATCGTTCCACTGGTTTACTTTTTTATTTACGTCAATACCTGCTTTGTCTAAAATATAAACAGCAGTTGAACGACCAATACCGTAAATATAGGTAAGACCTATTTCGCCTCTTTTGTTTTTTGGTAAATCTATACCGGCAATACGAGCCATATTATTAATTAAAAATTAAAAATTAAAAATTTGAAAATTATCCCTGCTTTTGCTTAAAACGAGGATTCTTTTTGTTAATAACATACAGACGGCCTTTTCTCCTTACGATTTTGCAATCTGCACTGCGCTTTTTGATTGAAGCTCTAACCTTCATTTTTATTGTTTTTATCTATTTGCTAATAGCTATGTAGCCCGTTGCTAATAGCTGTTTGTTTTTTTATTTATACCTGAAAATGATTCTTCCCCTGCTTAAATCGTAAGGACTCATTTCCACCCCCACTTTATCGCCCGGCAAAATACGGATATAGTGCATTCTCATTTTTCCTGAAATAGTCGCCAAAATTTCGTGGCCATTTTCCAGTTTTACCTTAAACATTGCGTTACTCAATGCCTCGATAATTACGCCGTCTTGTTTTATAAGTGCCTGTTTAGCCATAAATTTGGGAGCGCAAAGATAAGAATGTTTATTTAATTTTGAACAAAAAATGCGAATATTACAGAATAAAAACTAAACTTTTATGAAAAAACTACTATTTATCGCTTTTTCAACCTGTATTTTGTCAACTTCCTGCAGTAAAAGTGGAGGCGATGATAATGAACCTACCGTTGAATCTTATTTAAATGTCAAAGCGGGCAGTACCTGGAACTATGAAGATATTGACAACGAAACCCCCGGAGTGCCGGCCATCAATTATTTTATTACTTCAACTAACAGGGATACTGCAGTAGCAGGTAAAAACTACCACATTTATAGCGATAATGCCGGTGGAAGCATTTATCAGGGAAAAAATGGAAACGACTATTCTGCGTTTGAAGCTCTTCCTGCCGAATTGGGTGGAACCGTAGTGGACAATATTTATTTAAAAGCAGCAGCTTCCATTAACGCTTCCTGGAATCAATCTTACAATATTACAGCGATGGGGTTTCCGGTAACTGTAAATGTTTCCAATAAAATTATAGAGAAAGGTTTGAGTAAAACTGTGCTTACCAATAACTATAGTAATGTTATTCATGTTAAAACAGATATTAGTCTCTCGGGTGCTGCAGCAGCTTTAGTTACCATTGTAACTGATATACATAGCTATTATGCCCCTAACTACGGACTAATATTACAGGATGCAAAAATTGACTATACAATTACCGGTTCACCCACCGAAACTTCAAATACTACCAGAAGATTGAAGGCGGCTGTTTTATTATAATTTTAATATAACCTATATAAGTTAAAGAAGCCATCGGAAAGATAACCGATGGCTTCTTTGTTTTTGTAAAAAATTTATGCAACCGATTTTTGATTGGCAGTATATTTTTCTAACAATACAAACCCGCCAAAAAATATTGCGCTATAAACTAAGTCGGCAATTAAACTTGTTTTTAAAAATGGAATGCCGGCGGCTAAACAGGTAGTGTATCCTTCCCATGTTTTTGGATAATACAAGCCGCTATCTAAAACCCACACACTGCTATTGCTTAAAAAGAAAAACAACAAGGAAGATGCAATAGAGAAACCGGCTACATTTAAAACATTTATTTTCTTTAAGTAAAAACCAAGTATGGTAATTAAGGCAAAAATACCATAACCCACTAATTGACCCCAACCCCAAAAACCATCGGCAATACCCGAAACCTCAAAAAGAAAATCGGCCAAAAACATAGAAAACAAAGGAAGTAAAAAAGCCAGTTTTTTATCTTTTATAACAGAGCCGCTAAACAGTGCCATTGCCACTGCTGCACTAAAATAAAATTCTTTAGAATAGAATACCACCCTTGATAAAGCAGCCAACAATACTATCAATGCTGCAATTAATACCAATGTTTTATTTTGTTTCATCTTTTTGTTGTTTTGGCAAAAATAAGTAAAAACCTGTCTAAATAATAGTAATTTGAATTGTAATAGAATTGCTATGGCCAAACATAACATAGTTGGAAAAGATGGTGAAGACCTAGCCATTCAATGGCTTGAAAAAAATGGCTATACTATTATTCATCGCAATTGGCGGCATAAGAATTGGGAGGTAGATATAATTGCCAATAAAGAAAAAACACTTCATATTGTAGAAATAAAAACCCGTACCAGCTCTTACTTAGGCAACCCCGAAGACAACCTGACTGATAAAAAAATGCAATACTTAATTAATGCAGCAGAGGAATATCTTTATCAAAATCCACAATGGCATTTTTTGCAATTTGATTTGCTGGCTATAAACATACATCCCAACGGCGAACATGAATATTTTTTGATGGAGGATATTTATTTGTGATAGCTCAAAAGAGTAACCAAAGAAATTATTATTTTACTACTCCCTCAAACTTTGTTACTATCTTTTGCATCATACTTAATGTGGCCGGGCAATACTCAATATTTTGCTTGTGTATGTGTGCGTATTCTTTAAACTTCTTTTTTGATAAATGCGGAAAACCTGCACAATCAATGGGCCTTATTTCGTAAATATTGCACATATTGGTTTTTAAATTCAAAAACTGGCAGGGCTGAATTTTATTTACCCAGTCGTTGTTTTTATCCTGTTCTAACCACTGTGCTTTAAATTCGGCAGGAGTTTGGCCAAAGTGAGCCGATATGCGTTTGATATCTTCCCTTGTAAAAGTAGGTGTCATTTTGCGGCAGCAGTTGGAACAAGCCAGGCAGTCAATATCTTTCCAAACTTCTTTTTCCAATTCGGGTGCAATGGCATCAATTTGTTTTGAATCTGATTTTTCGGCCTTGGTTAAAAAACGGCGGTAAGTTTTTCGATAAAGATTTAAATGTCTCTTTAAAGCTTTAAACTGGGATGGAAACATCATTTGCAGCTAAGTTGATATAAATTTTACCGAACGAAAGTAATGTTTAATTATATTGAACAATCAAAAGAGAATAAATAATGTGGGAGCCTTATAAAAAAGGATACAAAGCCTGGTTGCAATTAGAAAAATCGCTTTCCGAAAATTCGGTGGAAGCTTACCTTCACGATATTGAAATGCTTTGTAACTTTTTAGAAAGTAACAATCAAAAAAAATCCCCTTCAGAAATAAATTTAAAAGACCTTGAAAACTTTATCCGTAGCATTAATGAATTAGGTTTGTCTGTAGCATCGCAGGCAAGAATTATTTCGGGACTAAGAAGTTTTTTTAAATATTGCCTGTTGGAAGATATTTTAAAAACAGACCCTACCCTCTTACTGGAAGCACCCAAAATGCAACGAAAACTTCCGGATACACTGGCTTTTTCCGAAATAGAGCTATTGATAAATGCCATTGATTTAAGCAAACCAGAAGGGGGACGCAATAAAGCCATTTTAGAAACAATGTATAGCTGTGGCTTAAGGGTTAGCGAAGTTGTTAATCTAAAACTAAGTTGTCTTTTTTTAGATGTAGGCTTTATAAAAGTTACCGGTAAGGGCGATAAAGAAAGATTAGTGCCCATTGGTAGTGACGCAATTAAATACATCCAAATTTATCAATCACAAATTCGTAATCATATTTCCATAAAAAATGGTGAAGAAGATATACTGTTTTTAAACCGCCGTGGCCAAAGGCTTACCCGTGTGATGATTTTTTTGATAATTAAAGAATTGGCCAAAGTAGCAGGTATCCAAAAAAATATTTCGCCACATACTTTTCGGCATTCTTTTGCTACACACTTGGTGGAAGGCGGTGCCGACCTTAGAGCTGTACAAGAAATGCTTGGGCACGAGAGCATTACCACTACCGAAATTTATACTCACTTAAACAGGGAATATTTAAGATCAACCCTGCAACAGTTTCATCCGGCATTTAAATAATTTGATAAAGTAAATAGTATTATTCGCTCTGTACGGCAATGTCTTGAGCAAAAAGGGTGGGTTGGGTATTTACTTTGGTAACTTTGCAGCGATAGTTTTTAAACATACTCTCCCACTTTAAACGAAGCACACCTAATATTCCTTCTTTAACTATGCCTTTGTTCATCTTACTTGCACCCAACTTGCGGTCTTTAAAAGTGATGAATACTTCTTTTATCTTAAACCCAAGTTTCCAGGATGCAAACTTCATTTCAATTTGGAATGCATAACCGGTAAAATGGATTGCATCGAGATTGATGGCTTCCAACACCTGATTTTTATAACATACAAAGCCTGCTGTAGGATCCATGATAGGCATCCAGGTAATCATTCTGGTGTAAAGAGAAGCACCTTTTGACAATA
This sequence comes from Chitinophagaceae bacterium UBA2793, assembly GCA_002352045.1. GTDB lineage: Bacteria > Bacteroidota > Bacteroidia > Chitinophagales > Chitinophagaceae > Ferruginibacter. The sequence continues at coordinate 18,745 of DEHT01000091.1, forward strand.
AGATCCTATTTGTTGGCCAATTTTCAACCGCACCGTTTTTAACATACCTTGATCCTACGGCCACATCAGCATCCTCATTTTTACAGGCATTATATAAGCGTTCTAAATCGGTAGGATTATGAGAAAAATCGGCATCCATTTCAAAAATAAAACGGTAGCCCTTATCCAAGGCCCATTTAAATCCGTGAATATAAGCTGTGCCTAAACCGAGTTTCCCTTTTCGTTCTTCCAAAAAAAGTGTTCCGGGGTATTTTGGGAAAAGCGACTTTACAATATCGGCAGTCCCATCTGGCGATCCATCGTCAATTATGAGTATATGATACCCGGCATCAAGATCACTTACTGCCCTTACGATAGCTTCAATATTCTCTTTTTCGTTGTAAGTAGGTATGATAACCAGTTTTTCCAATGCCAGAATAAAAGTTTTAAAAACCAAAAATAAAAAATTAAAATTAGCATTGAAACGCCAAAACTATTTAGTAGTTCTTTTATTTATTTTTTAACATGGCTTTGTTAAAAAGTTCTGTAAGTTTTTGCTTGGTATGCATGGGAAAGTCGCCCTTCATCATCCAATCGTAATATTGCGGTTCGCCTCTTAATACATCTGCCACAGCTTTGCCTTTAAATTTACCAAAATTGAAAACTTCCACTCCTTTATCATCAAAAATAAAGCGTCGGGCATAGTCCACAATTTTATCTTCGCCAATTACAGAAAGTACCGACTCTACTGATGAGCCTAATTGAGGATAGCGATTCATTTGTGCTTCTAAAACTTCAATAGTTGCATTTATATCCGCTTCGGCACTGTGGGCATTTTCGAGCTCTTTATTACAGAAAAATTTATATGCAGCTGTTAATGTTCGGGGCTCCATTTGATAAAAAATATGCTGTACATCAATCATCTTTCGATTGCTGAGATCTACGTCCATTTCGGCACGTAAAAATTCTTCCATCAGCATTGGGATATCGAAGCGATTGCTATTATATCCGCCTAAATCGCATTGTTCTAAAAACTGCTTAATTTCATTGGCAGCCTGTTTAAATGTGGGGGCATCTTTCACCATTTCATTGGTGATGCCATGTATTTCGGTAGTAGCTGCGGGAATGGGAATTTGCGGATTGATTAGTTTGCGCTTTACCTGCCTCGATCCATCTGTTAATAATTTTACAATGGCAATTTCTACTATTCGGTCGGTGGAAAGATTTACTCCGGTTGTTTCAAGGTCAATAAAGGCAATCGGCCTGGTTAGTTGTAGCATAGAATGTTAGGGGTTAATACTATTAATAAATGTTTTACAATGGTTAATAAATTAAAGATAGCCAAATTTAGCATTCCTTTTTACAACAAATTTGATTATTGGTCGTTTTATGCCTCTGTAATGTTTTATATCTTTGTAAAAATTCAAAAAATGAAAAAGCTTCTTTTAGTATTTGTTGTCTTAGCGTTTATTGCAACCGTAAGCAGTTGCCGAACTTCAAAATATGGATGCCCATCTGTGTCTGCTTCGGGTTCATCTAAAGCATTAAAGGCATAATGAACTGGATTGAATTAACGCAGGAGGAAACTTTGACATCTATTAATGAAAAGTCATTTGAAAAACCGCAGGTAATTTTCAAACATAGTACCCGATGCTCTATAAGCAGCATGGTAAAAAGCAGGCTTGATAGAGCTGTACCTGCAACAGGTATCGATTTCTATTATTTAGACCTTATTGCCCATCGTACAATTTCAAATAAAATTGCCGATGCATATTCAGTGGTACACGAATCTCCGCAGGTTTTATTAATTAGAAATGGCGAGTGTATTTATGAAGAAAGCCACAATGGCATTACCATGGATGAGATAATTCAACAACTGGGTTAAGTTTTTTATTTCTCCAAATTTTCCAACATATCTTTAGTCATCAACGATAAATCGTATTCGTGCTTCCAACCCCAATCGGAACGGGCTACAGAGTCGTCAATGCTTTGCGGCCAACTATTGGCTATCTCCTGCCTATAATCGGGCGCAAAGCTTATTTCAAACTCGGGAATATGTTTTTTGATTTCGCCGGCAATTTCTTTAGGCGAAAAACTCATTGAAGCAATATTGTAAGAAGTGCGGATGCTAATTTTTTCTTTGGGTGCTTCCATTAATTCAATGGTTGCCCTTATAGCATCGGGCATATACATCATTGGCAGATAAGTGTCTTCCTTTAAAAAACAATTGTATTTTTTATCTTCCAATGCTTCTAAATATATTTCCACAGCGTAGTCGGTAGTGCCACCACCCGGCGCCGACTTATAACTGATAAGACCCGGATAGCGAAGGCTACGTACATCTACTCCATATTTATTAAAATAATAGTTGCACCAAAACTCACCTGCATATTTTGAAATGCCATAAACGGTAACGGGTTCTATCACCGTTTTTTGCGGGCAATTTTCTTTGGGTGATGTTGGCCCAAATACAGCTATGGACGAAGGCCAATAAACCTTTGTGAGTTTTTCTTCTTTGGCAATATCCAATACGTTTAAAAGCCCCTGCATATTTAGATGCCATGCCAATGCAGGATTTTTTTCGCCGGTGGCAGAAAGAATTGCTGCCAACAAATAAATTTGAGTAATACCCTGGCGAATTACCTGTACATGCAGCATTTCCTTATTCATTACATCCATTGAAACATAAGGCCCTGTGCCGGTTAGCAATGGGTTCTCTTCTCTTAGGTCTGATGCAATAACATTATTGTTGCCGTATATTTTTCTAAGCGCCAACGTTAATTCCACACCTATTTGCCCGGATGCTCCTATAACTAAAATTTTTTCTTTACGCATGAGTAGTAGTTAAAATTGTGGCAACAAAAATACAATACCACATTCACATATTAAATCTAAAACTGAAAGGGAGTTTTTTTTAACCGGGTAAGGGGAGTTTACAAATAACCTAAAAAAATTGCAAATGTCTTCAGCGAGAAATTTTTGTTATTACAAAATCATCCGTACAGCAAGGGCCGGGTCCTCGTTGTACAGTTGCTTTAACGTCACCACTAATTGTCACTTGCAAGTTGTCAACCTGAAATTCAATTGCCAGATTACATGGATTTAATTTAGTGTCTATAGAACCTTGCTCAATGATGTAGAAAAGTCCACCTGGTTGTTGTCTTACAGTCGCAAGTTTATTTACGATTTGTCGAGCGGTTGTTGAGTTTGGAAAACAGTCATTAGTTTTTCTACTGTCTTTTTTACATGAGATAAAAACAATTCCGACAATTAAAACTATTGTACAAATTATTTTAGTCATAGTATGGTTCATTTTGTAAATTGACAACTCGAAAATATTTTTCGTTGCATGGGACTGTCGTGTCTTATAGCAGCCTACGGTTTGCGGCTTGGCGTAGTGNNGCCAAACCGCTGTTAGGTGCTGGGCTTTGTTCATTCGTGGTATATAAGTTCTAATTGTCCGACTGTAATTTGCTTGTTTTCTTGTCTGTCGCTGATATACTCGTTGATACAGTTTGCAACGTATTCTCCAAGTTTTACTGGGACTGCATTTCCTATGATTTGTTCAAGGTCTGTCTTGCTGCCGTTGAAAATAAAGTCTTTTGGAAAAGTTTGTATCAAACTTCTTTCTTTTGTTGTTAGCGGTCTTACTTTGTCTGAAATTTCAACTGGGTCGCCTTCGTGTCTTGTGTAGCCTTTGGGGATTGGTCGGTTTACTCCACGAATTGTAGGACTTGGTTCATAAATACTGAAAATACCACGTCTTGCATAACTTCTTGGGTGTCGGTAGTAATACTCAACTCCTAATGATTTACCGAAATAGTCAAACAAGGTCATTGGTTTGCTTGACAAATTCTTGTTGAAATATGGATTTAGAAAATTGTCAGTTGAGTGCTTGTGTCCGACCAAGAAAAAACGCTTCCTTGATTGCGGCACTCCGCAAAAACTGGCATCTAAAACTTGATAAGAAATCCCATATCCTGCTTTCTTGAAAATTTGTAGTGCTTCTTTGAGAATGTGGCTCTTTGTAATCCGCTCAACATTTTCCATCACAAACCATTCAGGTTTTGCAGCCGATACAATATTTGCATAGGAAATCGTTAGGTCTGCACGCCCCAATGTTTCATCTCTTTTTCCCGCACTTGAAAAGTCTTGGCAAGGTGGACCGCCAATAATCATTTGCGGTTTAAGGCTCTTAACAAATTCAAGACCATCTTCGCTTCCTAAGTCAGTATCGTAAATTGGGTGATTAAAATTATCTCTATAAACCTTTACTGCTGGCTCCCATTTGTCAAATGCCGCTAAGATTTCAAAACCTGCATTTTGAAAACCAAGCGACAAACCGCCACAACCTGAAAATAAATCTACTGTTTCCATTATGTGAATAGTTCTGGTGAGTTATAAATAATTGCATCAAAACGTCTTTCTGGACTTAGTAAATTCTGCCCACCGCCAAGTATGATTTTTCTGATTTCTTTCTTTTCAATTCTTGGTTTTGTCAATTCGGCACAAGTCATATACCTATGTGTAATTCTGCCACTTACGGCAAATGCTTTGTCGTTTTTGGTATTGTAAGAAAGTTCATCAATAATTTTATGGTGATTGATTTGACCTTGCTTTGCAAAATCGTAAAGCATTTTAAAAAGCCAAATGATAGTTCTTACTTGTCGGGTAATTCTGTTTGCCCCTTCTGATAATTCACCCCTTGCTACATCAACAAAAAGCTGAGTGAAAGCAAAGTTTGACCAAATGAAAACGTCTAAACAGTTGTCGGAAAGTTTGGGTGATTTGCCATTCGTTTTCCAAATGGGTTGCATCAGCAAAGGTTCTTGTTTGTTCAAGTCTGAAAGGATTATACGGTCAATTGCCGCAATCATTTCAGTAATGTGTGACCAAACAGAAACACCGTCAGTCCAATCGCTAATTTTATCAAATTTATTACCAATAAGTTTTGAAAGTTCTTTTTTATTGTCTTTGAAGTTTGCAGCAATACTAGAAGCCAAATAAACAATTGTGTCAGGTCGGATTACAATTTCACAACCGTAATATTCTTCACTTAGATTACAAGTTGAGTTATCAGGTAAGGCTGTTAATTTAACTTCTATTGGTCGTAAACATTGTCCGTTACTTCTTAGTTGGGTAACTAAGTCAACTCTTGGCAAACTGCCAATAACTAATTGTTGATATGGTGTATAAGGGCTTTCAAATGAGAAAAATAAATCTTCCGAGTTTGGTTCAATTCCGTAAAGTTCTTTCGCTGATATTTTCTTATGTTTAACTTTCAGTTCTTTGTCAAGATAGAGATAAACATTGTCTAAATCTTTTGAAGCAAGAAAATTTGTCAAACCCGCAGGGAATGAAGAGTTAAACTGGTTCTTTCCCCAAGTGTCAGATTGGATAAAGTCCTTGTTTGAATATTTTACTCCGAAAAGTCCGGGTTTTTGCTTTGTCATTCTGTTAATTAATAGATTTCAAATTTACTAAAATAGTTCGTTGAGTCGCTCAGAAATAGGTCAAAGTTGTCAACGAGTTACAGTCGGTCGTGTCGGTTTTTAGCCTTGCACCTAACTCCCAAATATATGCAATCACTCCTACTCATTCCCAAAAAAATCACCCATAAAATCAACTGTATAATGTAACGGTTAAAAAATATCAATTGCGGTAATTGTATTTACGAAAAAATTAAGTTTCATTTATCGGGGTCAAGACGAATTTAATATGGCAACTTATTTTGCCTGCAACTAAGTTTCGGGATAGATAGCGTTACATACTAAAGTGTAGCTGGTGGAAGCCTTCCGAAAATCCGGAACAGGCAAGGCGACGGCAACTCTCTAATGGCGGACATTGTAGCGGTTTACCTACGAGGGGAGAAATTTACAAATAATTTTCATCGCTTGTTTTTAGCCTTTCGGTTTGTGTGCCACAAACTGTGAAGATGATATATCCCTTTTTTATCCAATTTTATCCAATTTCAAAAATAGGGATTTAGTACAAATTGTTTTGTGGCACCCAAAACAACCCCGTGGGTGTTCCAATCTCTAAAAGTTAATGCTTTTTAGGTAGCGGGTATTAGTGCCTTTTTGTTTCGTGTGCAAACCCATGCGAAATTCTAAAGTTTAGCATGATAAGTTACTGACCTTCCTTCACCTGTTCTTAAAATCATTCCTTCATTTAATAGCAGTGCCACATCTTTTTTTAGCGTATTTCTGGAGTAATTTGGGAAAGCTTTATCTATATCCTTTATTTGGGCTTTCTTTTGCTTTTTAATGAACTGCACTATTTTTTGCTGCCGTTCATTTAACCCTTTTTCAAGCTTATTGTATCCGGCATATTTTGCTTCTAACCGTTGTGTAAGTATCAGCATACAGTCCATAAAAAACAATATCCATTTGTCTATCTGTTCTTCTGCTTTACCCCTGTTCTTTTGTCCATCCATCAATGCCCTGTAATAATCATCCTTTCTTGTTTCAATAATGTTTTCAAAAGATACATACTGGATAAACTTATAATCTTGCTGCATCATCAGTAAAGTAGTAAGCAATCTCGATAACCTACCATTGCCATCCTGATATGGATGAATGGATAAAAATTCATAAACAAAAACAGCTATGGTTATTAATGGATGTGTATCATTCTTTTTAAACCGCTCTTGTATCCATGCAATCAATACCTGCATTGCTGCTGCCGTTAAATGTGGCTCTGTTGTTTTAAAAATAGTCCGCTGTGTACCGTCAGGGTAATTTGCTATTACTTTATTGGATAAATTTTTATACTTTCCTTTATGCCGCTGGTCTTTGCTGCTGTGCTTTAGCAATATGCCATGCAGTTGATGTAGATAACTTTCCGTGAGTTTGATGTTTTCGTAATTGTCCAAAATAATTTGCAGTACATCATAATACCCCATCACTTCTTCTTCATCTCTTGTTTTAAGTTTGGTAATCTTTACAGACTTCAGCAACTTTTCCACTTCGGTATTGGTTAGTGTCGCCCCTTCTATCCTTGTAGATGAACCAATACTTTCAATGGTAGCAATTTTTCTTAGTTCATTCAGGTGTTTGCTGTGCTGCAACTCTATGGCTTTCCAGTTACCTTTAAAGCTGTCAACCACACTTAACAATTGCATGATTTGTTGATAAACAGCAGGGCTAAAAGCCATTTTTGTAGATATATCCATTTTTTATCCAATTTTATCCAATTTCAAAAATAGCGCTTTACTACAAATTGTTTCGAGGCACCCAAAACAACCCCGTGGGTGTTCCAATCTCTGAAAGTTAATGCTTTTTTATATAGCGGGTATTAGTGGCTTTTGGTTTGCTGTGGCAGGAACCAAGGCGGAAGAAGGATGTGCTATAACTTTCTTCAACCGATATGACTAATGACAGTTTTAAACTTAATCGTAATGTTTAAAACCTATTTTATTTCGTGGACTTGGTTTGCTTTCTTTCTCCAAAAATTCTTTCAGAACCATAAAAATATTCTCAATGTCTTTAATGTTGCCTTTAACTTCCTTTTC
>DEHT01000077.1 GCA_002352045.1 Chitinophagaceae bacterium UBA2793
CTTTTGAGCCATAGGTGAGAATCGAACTCACGACCCCTTCCCTACCAAGGAAGTGCTCTACCCCTGAGCTACCACGGCTTAACTCAGTTATAAGTGTTGAGTTATAAGTTATAAGCTTTTCTTACTCATATCTCATAACTTATAACTCTTACTTTGTTATGAGCGGAAGACCGGGCTCGAACCGGCCACCTGAAGCTTGGAAGGCTACCGCTCTACCAAATGAGCTACTTCCGCTGATTAATTTGGTGTTTTGGTAATTTGACAATGAGTCAATGAAAATTCACATAAGTTGCTATTTTCCATTTCCAAATCACCAAATTGATTTATCATCAAATTGAATGGGTGGGCAGTGGTGGATTCGAACCACCGAAGTCGAAAGACAGCGGATTTACAGTCCGCCCCATTTGGCCACTCTGGTAACTGCCCTACTAAATAAAGAACTTTTTTTGAGCCGAAAACTGGAGTCGAACCAGCGACCTACTGATTACAAATCAGTTGCTCTACCAACTGAGCTATTTCGGCTTGTTATCTCCAAAAACAACTTTATTGACCTATCCCGACTTTATCGGGATCTTGATTTTCTATATTTCCTATCGTCAATATGAAAATCTACGACCAACTGAGCTATTTCGGCTTATTACAATTTTGATTTCCTTAAAGAACTCCCCTTATTATCACAGGCACAATGATATACCCTGTTTTTTGGGAAGGCAAAGGTAAGAGAATTTGATTAATAGCAAAACTTTGTAAAAAGTTTTTTTTAAAGCTTTTCCACTTTGTTCTCACATACAAAAAATCCTGCCTATGAACGGCAGGACTTTTTGGTGAATACATACTTAAAAAGCGCTTTGTTAAGCAACCTGTTTTTCCTTTTGTTTTTTTATTTGATTAATTACAGCCTGCACTGCTTCGTCAAAACTTTCTTCAAATGATTTGGAAGAATGTTTTACAAAAAATTCGTGGCGGGGAATCATCACTTTTATTTCTGCAATTTTATCTTTTATGTTGTGCACAATATTATCCAGCTTCAAATACACATCTATACTGGTTATTCTGTCGTGGTATTGATTTAGTTTAGTTATCTTTTTTTCAACATGAGAAATTAGTTTAGAGTCTGCATCAAAATGCACCGTTTGGATGTTTACATTCATAACACTCAATTTTTAAAATGTGAAAGAAAATTTGTTGAGGTAAAATTTTAAAGCATAGGCACTTTGCGGTTGCGTTTTAAAAAAGTTGATTGGGATTATGAAGTTAGGCGATGCAAACTGCTTTTCAAAATAATTTTACAGGAAAATTTTGGGCAAAAAAATTAGGCTTTGGGATGTGCTTTTTTATATGCTTCTTTTAATTTTTCAATGGTATTGTGCGTATAAACCTGGGTTGCCGCCAGGCTGCTATGCCCTAGTAATTCTTTTACAGCATTAAGGTCGGCTCCATTATTGGTGAGGTGTGTGGCAAAACTGTGGCGAAGAATATGGGGGCTTTTTTTATCAATAGTAGTTACCAGCGAAAGATATTTCTTTACAATATCATATACCTGCTTCGGATACAACTTATTACCTTTTTTATTCACTAACAAAAAAGTATGGGCTAAGCCCTGAAACACTTGTTTTTTTGCCAAAATGTAATCGCTTAACTGGAATGCCAGTTCGGGTGCTATAGGTATAATTCTTTCTTTGTTTCCTTTGCCCAAAACTTTAATATGGTTATTGTGCTTATCGAAATGATGGTTTTGCAAATGAATTAATTCAGCCTGCCTAATCCCTGCATGATAGAAAATTTGTAGCACTAATTTTTCGGTTCTGCCTATCCAATTATCCGGAAATTCTACATACTTAAATAGTGTATCAATATCTTTTTTATCTACAAACTGAGGAAGCTTTTTAGAAACTTTGGGGTTTGTAATTACCTGCATAGGGCTGCTATCTAAATTCCCTTGTTTTATTTGGAATTTAAAAAAAGATTTAAGGCTCGAAATTTTTCGATTAATGGTTCTGCCACTATTGCCCTGCTCTTTTAATGCAGCGAGCCAGGTACGGACAAAAGTTGATTTAATATCTTCTAAATTGGGTTGCCCAAAACTGCCGGTTACAAACTCTTCAAAATCTCTTAAATCCGTTTGGTAAGATACAATGGTGTGCCGGCTATACCTTTTTTGGAATTGTAGATGCTGCAAAAAGGCGGCTATATGGTTTTGCAAACTTTGGGGCATAAAAAAACTGATAACCAAAGTTAACATTATTGGTTATCAGTTTAGTATGTTGCCGGCTTAAATATCGGTGCGATTAATCTAATTTGCCAGACGCCATTTGTTGCTTGTAAACAGCTTTTAAAACCTGGGTTCTACGGCGAACTGAAGGTTTGGTAAAAGACTGTCTTTCTCTTAACTGCAACAAAGTGCGGCTTTTTTCAAATTTCTTTTTATACTTTTTGAGTGCCTTGTCAATGTTTTCGCAATCTTTAGAATCGATAATAAGCATAAATTATATACCTCCTTTTGTGATAAAATATCTGCCATATTGCAGGCAGGGCCGCAAAGATATAAGTTTTATTTATAAAAAACTCAACCTTAAAGCTTTTTATCGAAATTTGGGCCATGTTTACCGGAATTATTGAAGATACAGGCTGCATAAGCTCAATTGAAAAAAGCGGAACTAATATTTCGTATTGGGTTCAATCGAAATTGGCGCAGTCGCTAAAAGTTGACCAAAGCCTTAGCCACAATGGGGTTTGCCTTACCGTAGAGGCCATTAAAAACGATTTACATAAGGTAACCGCCATTGATGAAACGCTTCAAAAAACCAATTTGGGAAACTTAGTACAGGGCTCCATAGTTAATCTGGAACGCTGTATGCAATTGAATGGCCGATTAGATGGGCATATAGTTCAGGGACATGTGGATACAACTGCCTTGTGTACCGATATAGTTAAAAAAGAGGGCAGCACCGAGTTTAGTTTTGAAACCGATGCCCAGTTTGCTACTTTGATGATTGAAAAAGGTTCTATTACGCTCAACGGAATTAGCCTAACCATTTTTAATGTAAGCGAAACGGGTTTCACGGTTGCCATTATACCTTATACCATGGAACATACCAATCTTTCAGAATTAAAAACAGCCGATAAAGTGAATATAGAGTTTGATATCATTGGAAAATATGTGAACAGGATTCAAAGTATTAAGCGTTAGCTTTTGTTTAATTTCATTTACTTTTAAAAATCATCATAAAATATAAAAGTTTGCTAAGCATTGTAATACCTGTTTTTAATGAACAGGAGAATATTGAACCTTTATTTGTTGAGCTACAAAAATATTGTGGTGGGGATACAGAATTTTTATTTGTGGATGATGGAAGTATTGATGATACGCTTAGGAAAATTGAAACTCTCGCAAATTCCGATAGTAGGGTTAAATGCATTTCGCTTAGTAGAAATTTTGGGCATCAAAATGCTTTGATGGCGGGCCTACAATATGCCAAAGGCGATATAATTGTAATAATGGATGGAGACTTACAGCATCCGCCTTCTTTAATTCCAGCAATGATAGAGAAAATTAATTCCGGGTATGATGTGGTACAAACCAAGCGCTTAAAAACCGCTGAAATTGGGATAGGAAAAAAAATATTCACCTCTTTATTTTACAAATTTCTCAATGGCATTTCAGATACTTCTATTGAAGAAAACGTAGCCGACTTTAAAGCATTTACAAGCAACATTTTAAAAAGCATTCTTCAATTTGAAGAACGGGAACTTTTTTTAAGAGGCATATTTAGTTGGATAGGTTACAGTACTACCACTATTGAATTCACAGCACCTAAGCGGCAATTTGGCAAAACAAAATATTCATTTGGCAAAATGATTTTACTCGGCTTAAGAGGTATCACAGCATTTAGTTATAAGCCATTAAGAATATCGTTTTTAGTGGGCTTAATCATTTCAGCCACTTCCCTTATTGTAGGAATTTTTTATATTGTTTCTTATTTTAAAGGAAACACAGTGCCGGGGTGGACTTCGCTTATTACTGCCGTATTATTTTTAGGTGGTGTTCAACTTTTGGCAATTGGATTACTTGGTGAATATATTGCCAGCATTTTTGCAGAAACAAAAAAAAGGCCTTTATACCTTGTAAAGCAAACATTGAATATTTCTAATGATAAAAAGTAGATTATTTATTTACCTTCAAAAAGTATTGCCCTCCTAAAGGCAACCAGGACAAGTACTTTTCAAGAAAGATGAGTTTCGAGAGCCAACCTTTTCTTGGAAAGAAAATGATATAATTCTTTCTAATTTTTTTGAACCCAACTTTTTTTAATAACGAAACGGTGTACCCTGCTTTTAGCAGTCGGGCATCTTTATCAAACACACAGGTATTTACAAGATGTTTTGTAACCGGGTTGAATGGATTGTGCTCAAACAGGTATAAACGCCCACAGGGCTTTAACAGCCTGAATACTTCTAACAATAATTGTTCATGCAAAACGAATTCAACATGATGCAAAACGCCGGCAATGAAAATGATGTCGAAAGTGGCATCTTTAGCTGCTACTTTTTTACCATTGTATTGAGCAAATGTTGCAGTTGGAATATTTTTTAGCGTTGCTTCTGAAATGCTTTTTTCCGAAACATCTATGCCCGTTAGTTGCCATTGAGGAAAATATTGATGCATAAATAACTCCGTAGTGCCATCGCCACAACCAATATCCAACACATTCAATTTTTCGTTGGGTTCTGTTGCCTGCAAAAGTTTTACTTTCATTTCAGCGAAATAAAAACTATCGGCACCCGACAACTTAATATTTTCGTTATGGATAGAACGATAATCTTTTGCATAATCATCAAAGTCGTCAAAAGTTCTCTCTTTCATTTGCTTGAATAGCTTATTTTTAACCGATGCAATTTTACAAAAAAAACAATTGGACGCCCATAAAGATTATTTTATTCTTTGCTGCCGTTTTGCTTATTGCATTTTTACCAATTAGTTCATTTTTATTCTACCTGAAAAATGATGCTTTTACCGGTTATTTCCCACCTAAGTTTTTTATGAGTGAAAGCATTCGTGATGGATTTTTGCCATTATGGAATCCCTATATCAACTATGGATTTCCTCAATATGGCGACATGAGTTCCGGTTTTATGAGCCCCATTACCTGGTTGATTGCATCCACAGTTGGATACAATGCNNGTATGTATAAACTTGCTGAACACTGGCAATTAAAACAAAGTACCAGAATAATTGCGGGCATAGTGTTTATGTGCTGTGGTTACCAAATTGGCCACCTACAACATTTTAACTGGCTTAGTGGTGCAGCTTTTTTTCCATGTTGTGTGTGGGCTTATCTTAATTTGCTAAAAGCAGCAACGGCCAAAAATATAGTGAGTGCTGCCTTACTCTTCTACTTGTTGATTTCCTCCGCACACCCGGGTATAACCATTGGGTCAATCTATTTTTTTATGGGCATTACTATTTTCTATTTCCTGGAAAATAGTAAAACAGATTTTAGGTTTAAAAAGAAAAAGCTTTTTGGAATAGCCATTTTTATACTGCTGCTTTTGGTAGTATCAATTGGGCTTATTGTATCGTATGCAGATATTATTCCTCATTTTGTTCGAGGCTCAAAAAGTAGCTTTACTTCATCTACTTTGGACAATAGCAGCATCCAAAGCTGGATTAGTCTTTTGCTTCCTCTCTCCATTGTAAAGAATGAACAGTTTTTTCAATCGGATCTTTCNNATGAACAGTTTTTTCAATCGGACCTTTCGCTGAGAAACAGTTATACCGGCATTAGTATTTTGCTATTTTTCACCATTGCCTGTATCGGCAGAAAAAACAATTGGCAAAAGTTTTTTCTATACATGGCTCTCTTTTTCTTTTTGCTTTCCATTGGAGGATTTTTTAAAAATATTTTCTATAAAATTTTCCCCTTGCTGGGTTATGTACGCTTGAATGGTGAGTATAGGATTTTTGCATTGTTTTCAATCATCCTTATTGGAGCCATTCAATTAGATAAATATTTTGACAATGACACTCGTTTTAAAAAACAGAAAAATATTCTTGTATATCTTTTTGCCATAGTACTTTTCTCTTCATTACTATGGTCTGTATTCAAAATAATTTCCGGTGAAAGTATTCTTTTATTATCTAAACAACAGCAATGGCCGGCTAACTTTACGGGAAAACTAAAATATGGATTGGACCATTTGAGTTTTTACGACTGTGTATTGATTCAATCTTTATTTCAATTATTTTTTTTATGGCAAATCAATAAAGCTCTTAATAAAGGCAAAAGTGATAAATTGATTTTATGGGTGGTAATTGATATGATAATTGCTTCACTTTTAGTGATACCATTTACAGGAGCAGGCAAGGCATCAGTTGCACAGGTTCAGGTAGTGCTAAACCAATCGCCCAAAGGAATTCCCCTACCCAATTTACAACCGGTGTACAATAACCCTACTCTACCCACAACAGAAAACGAATATATTGGCAGTTGGAGTATGTTTAGTAAACAAATTGGCAATACCAAAGAAGTTCCCTATCCTATTCAATTAAAGAATATGAAAGCTTTTTTTGCCAATACAGAACAGCAAAACGATTCGCTTTATTTCAGCAAACCATTTGTATTTATTAAAAACAAAAAAGCGCACGAGCAGGTAAAATTAATTTCATTTGAGCCCTGCAAAATTGAGCTATTGGCACAAACAGTAAAAAGGGATACGTTGCTGCTGCAACAAAATTATTACGCTTATTGGTCTGCTTATGTAAATGATAAAGAAGTTCCCATTTCTATTGATGGCAAAACATTTATGAGCATACCTCTGGAAAAAGGAAACAATAAGGTTCAATTCTTTTTTAAACCGGGTAAAATAAAACTTGCTCTTTGCATAAGTTTTATTGTTTTTACTACACTTCTTTTATGCTGGATTTATTTAAGCTTCTCTGCTAAATTGACTTCCCCTTCATTGCCTGGGCAATAGCCTCATCCATTACCCTTTCGGCATAAGGCCGGGAGATGTTATTTAATTCTTCAATTTTGGAATGTACAAGGTTTTTATCTTCCATAGTTAATGATAATTGTAAGGCCTGCATAGCTGCGGCAGTTTGCAACAATTCTTCTTTTGAAAGCATGGCTGTATTCTTTTGAAGGAATCGCTCGGTGGTTTTCAATAATTGTTCGCCTTCGCTTTTGGCTTCTGCCAATGCTCTTGCAGCAATATCATCTTTGGCATGTGTGATAGAGTCCATCAACATTTTTTCTACGTCGGCATCGGTAATACCATACTGTGGTTTCACTTCAATACTTTGTTCTACGCCGCTACGCAACTCTTTGGCAGATACATTTAAAATACCATCGGCATTTATCAAAAAGCCCACTTCTACTTTGGGCAAACCTGCCGGCATTCCCGGAATACCTTTTAAATTAAACTCAGCCAACTTCCTGTTATCGGTCACTAAATCTCTTTCGCCCTGGTAAACACTTATTCGCATACCGGGCTGCCCATCTATTTGTGTTGTATATTGCCTGGATGCCCTGGATGGAATTTTTGAATTTCGAGGAATTAATACATCCATCAATCCGCCCGAGGTTTCAATGCCGAGGCTTAACGGAGTAATATCTAATAACAAGGTTTGTTTATTATTTCCTGCCAAAATATCGGCTTGTATCGCTGCTCCCAAAGCCACCACCTCATCGGGATTAACAGAATCATTCACTTCTTTTCCAAAAAATTCACTGACTGATTTTTTTACCAATGGCACCCTTGTACTTCCTCCTACCATCACTACACTGTTAATTTCATTTGTGCTAAGACCGGCATCTTTCAAAGCGGCTTTACAACTGTGGAGTGTTTTATCAATCAAAGGTTGTATTAGTGTTTCAAATTCAATTTTCGAAATAGTCAGCCTATCTCCGTTCAAATCAGAAAAAAAGTTTTCATTACTGCTTAAATGTTTTTTTGCCTCTTCTGCAGCCAGCCTAAGAGATTGTGCAAGGCTTTTATTCTGCTTTAATTCATCTACAGAAATGCCATTTTTTTTAATCCAGTAATCTGCAATAGCATTGTCCATATCATCGCCGCCAAGGTAAGTATCGCCATGAGTGGATAGCACTTCAAAAATGCCACCCGCCAATCTTAATATAGAAACATCAAATGTACCGCCACCTAAATCGTACACAGCAATAATTTTATGTTCAGCAGCATCCACACCCAAACCATAGGCCAAACTCGCTGCTGTAGGTTCGTTGATGATTCTTAAAACATCGAGGCCTGCCAATTTTCCCGCATCACGGGTGGCCTGTCTTTGTGCATCATTAAAATATGCAGGTACCGTTATCACTGCTTTATTAACCGGAGTTTTTAAAATATGTTCCGCTCTTTGTTTCAATTCTTTCAAAATAAAAGATGAAAGATCTATAGGCGAATAAAATTTATCGCCCACCTGTATTTTCACCAGGCTTTCGGTATTATCATCAATTATTTTATAGGTATAAAAATCAGTGTGTGATTTTAGATCACTGTAACTTTTACCCATCAACCTTTTGGCAGAAAATATGGTTTGTTGAGGTGCTGTAATTAGAAACTCTTTTGCAGCATCACCCACCGTAACATTNNATAATGGCAACTAAGCTATTGGTGGTGCCAAGGTCAATTCCTACTATCATTTCTTCTTTTTGCAAGCTGCCGGTTGCTATATTGATTGCTATTTTAGCCATAACTACTTTTATAAAATTGCTGCAAAAGTAAAAAGAAAGAGCTGCACAATGTTGCGCAGCTCTTTTTATAGTTTTCGAAAAGTGAAATATTATCGCATCAGGTACATTTTACCGTAGCCCTTATTAAAATACTTATCGGTATTATCGCCATCGGCTTTATATTTTTCCAACGATTTACCATTGAGGTTAGTGAGCACCCTATACAGGTAAACACCATTGGCTAATTTTTGGCCATACATATCGGTACCATCCCATTTAAACTCGGTAATATTTCTTCCCACATGTATCGGGCCCAGCTCGTTCATGGTAATCTCTCTCACTACTTTACCTGTAATGGTGAGGATTTGAATTCTCATATTCTGCGGAGGCTGGCTTCCTGTTACAGTGAAAACAAAGGCGGTAGATGTTGTAAAAGGATTAGGATAGTTGAGTAGGTTCGAAATCATTGGCTTGTTAATAACCGTAAAGCCTATACGATAATCAATGTCTCCCGCTTCGTTGCCCACCGCATCTTTGCCCGATACCAGTAATTCGTATTCGCCATCTTCGGCAAAGAATGGTTTAAAGTCAATGGTAGCAGTATTTTCACCCGATGTTAAATTGGCCGGCGTAAATATCATACTGTCGCCAAAATGATATTGCCTCAAAGTTTGATCGGGGAAGCGAACCTGCACTTTTAATAGGGAGGTGTCGCTTAGTGCCAGGAATTTACTTTCGTCTTTAAGCTTAACCAATATAATGGGTTTTGAGGCTACAATATCGTTATTCAAAATATGTACCCCATCAAATGTAACATCCAGCAAAGGATCGTAGTTATCGGCCCTTACATAAAAATCTTTGTACAATACATTGTTGTAATGATGCTGCTCGGGCTGATCAAAGTCGGGGTTAAAGTCAATCAACAAGGTATTGTGTCCCGGAAAATTGCGGGTATCAATACTATACTTTGCAATGATGGTATCACCTGCAACTAACGCCTTCCGCTTTTGAGGCAGCACTACATGGTTTGCATAGTTTTGATCGGTAATCACAAACTTCAATTTCAATAAACTATCAAAAGGAATATTGCTGATATTTTTAAAGGCTAAGGAAACATCAATTTGCTGACCCTGGTCAACCGTATCTGCCGGTTGATTGTTATTAGTAGAAAAGCTATAGTTTAAATTGGGCGCTACTGCTCCTTCGGGTGCAAGCTGAGCATTCACTCTCCAATATTTTAATTGATAGGGTGAATTATTAATATCATCCTTATTCAACATTTTTAATTTTAAATAAGGGTAAGTATTGGCATTAATAAATGATAAAGAGGTATCCTGTGCCGGCGAAACCGTAGCCAGCAGTGTTGTATTGCCATTATTTTGTACACCCCAAACCTGTACTTTGGCAGTATCGGTTGAAGTAGATTCTACACTTGAACCACGCCAATGCAAAGCCGTCCATTCCCTTGCAGGGCCATACAATGGCGACTCAATGGTTCCTTCAGGATTGATACTTTCTAAATAAACCATTTCATCAATAGCCGTAGTATCACTTTCTCCTACCACCTGGATGGGTGCAAAAGATGGCACACCTTTTTGATACATAAACATGAATGGTATGTTTCTATAGAAACTGTCAATTTTTGAGAACCCAAGATTTTTTAAAGTGTGATACAAACTATTGCCGGGGCCATACAAACCCTGGTCGGCTTGCCACTGGTTGATGAAAGAAGTATTGTTATCTCTATTACCGAGATTGGTAATCACTACATACTTACCATTGGGAATGCTATTTCCATTTAATAAATCCATTGCATATTTGCGGTATGGTATTCCTCCGGGATTATTGTATGGATACTCAAAAAAGTGTCGAATAGTATCGCCCTGATTATTACAATTTGGCCGGGCACTATTGTAAAATCCAAATGCTGAATTTACACCATAGTTCTCCCACATTTTTAATGATGAGCTATCTATTACATAAACCTGTAGTGAGTTCATCACACAACCATACTGTTCCACTTTTGTAAAATCAACATTCATATTTATTCTTTCGTAACCAACATGCGGGTGTAGCCCTGTTCTTATGGTTAAAGTGCGGGGAATTCTTGGATAATAGAATTTACGGTCGGCACGTAGTTGAATATTTTCATACACCGATTTTTGATGCTGGTAAAAATGTGATTGGTTAAAACCGGGACTGCTTGCCGGCAAGTAAACAAATGAGAAACTATTCCAAATAACCGGTGAATTATCAATGGGTGTAAGCGATACTCTCCAATAATACACGGTGCTATCGGTGAATGTAATATTGGTGGGTGTAAATTCTACAATGCCACCTGCACCATTAGTATTGTATGTTTTTTTGAAAGCAGAGTTAAACAATTCGGTGGTATCAATTTCCATTACATACTGCCTTTGCCCGCCCAATGGATTGGCCGTGTTGGCTACATAGGTAATGTTTTGCTGATTTACTATAGAAAAGTTGTAAGGGTAAGTAGGCCTTAACTCATCCTCAAAAATGTAAAACTCCTTGATTACTTTATTGTTGGTTTCATAAAGTTCATCCACATTATTTTTATAGTCGAGTTCAACAATTATTTGGTTTAAACCTTTGTCTAATGTAGGGCTAATGGGAACTGTAAACTGTAAGGAATCGGTATTGTGTATTGCCGGTATTTTTTTATCGAACAAAGTTCTAATAGTATCGTTAGGTAACTTTCTTTTTACATACACCCAAATGGAATCTCCGGTAGCTTT
This sequence comes from Chitinophagaceae bacterium UBA2793, assembly GCA_002352045.1. Taxonomy (GTDB): domain Bacteria; phylum Bacteroidota; class Bacteroidia; order Chitinophagales; family Chitinophagaceae; genus Ferruginibacter. The sequence continues at coordinate 11,450 of DEHT01000077.1, forward strand.
GGCCAAATTTTTCATTTGCACTTTTAAATCAAAGTTCACATTGGCAACCGATACAATGGTAGGATTAATGCGTACCATTGATTCTTCAATGGCATAATCGGGCTTGGAAAAAGTATTTATTTTTATTGCCGGATCGCCATGCAAAGAAATTTCTTCTAAATGCACCCTGTCGAAAAAGTTAAGCCCCGGATTGGGAAGCTCACCACCTATTTGTTTTATTACATCCTGTATTTGCTTGCCCGTTGACTGGCCATACATGGTATTGCTAAAATTGTTATAGAGCCTGTAATTATAATTATCTAAGAAATATGGAATACCAAAATGGGTACTTGCCAAAAATGCAATACTTCCCCTGTTGGGTGTAAGCACAAAGTTTTCGGAAATGGTTCGGTTACCGGTGGTACGCAATGGATCAAAGAAATAAAAATTACCGGCCGTACATCCGCTTGCATTAAAAAAAGGATACTTGCCTGCATTATTATAATCGTTGGGATTGCTAAGGTTAAACTCCAAAGTATTGGCAGAGGAGTGGCCAAAATATCCTATAAGCCCTACCCCTTCGTTGATTAATTCTGCAATGCGGTTGGCACTGGTTTGTTGTATTACAGCAGCCGATGTTTTTTTAAATGTTTCCACTTTAGCACCGTACAAAGTATCTTCTGCAATGCGCTTGTAACGGTTCATGTAAAATTCAAAACTGTTGCTTTCACTGGAATCTTTTCCTCCAATTACGTGCATAAAATTTTTCATCCAGGCTTTATCGGCTACATTAGGGCTACCGGTTCTTTGCTCCTGTTCATATTCAATGAGTTTTTGCAAATAAGCATTTACTTCATTGCCATTTACTGCACTAATCCTTCCAATAGGAATTAAAGGATATGTAGTTGAAGGATTTGCCGCCAGCAGCATATCCGATGCAGGCCATCCAAAAGTGGGTATAAGATTTTGTAAGGGCAGTGTGGGTTTTGTTCTATGTGTAATAGCATCGGGATAAGCCACACCACGGCCTATCATTAAAACATACTGTGGGTTATTAAAACTTTGTTTAGCATATCTTACAAAATCTCTCACAGATGCAGGATGCCCTTTAATACCAAAAGCAAATTGCTCCGTTAATTCTTCAATATTGTAAATTTTAGCATTAAAGCCACCACCATTTGCACTTGCTCTGTAAGCTCTATATTGCTCTACATAATTGGGAGCACTGTACAATAGCGGATGACTTATAATGATGTAATTGCCCTGCTCTGCAACATTGCTTAAGTTTTGAAAAGTTTTGGGAGCAGACAATGCGGTAATGGTATTGGTATTTGCAGGGGCCGCAGATAACAATAAATATTTTTTCATTTGTGTAGAAGCAGGCAACACAAACTTTACCCTGCCGGCTGTTGATGCTATTTCGCCTAAATATCTTGTACCATTTGAAATATCGTATAAAACCGGTTCCACGCCACCGTTATTAAAATTGGCTATATCCAAATAATTTCCTGTAGCCGATGCGGGCACTTCAAAACTATGTACCGTTTTATTATTAAAATTATAGGTTGCAGGATAGGTAAGGCTAATCATACCAACCACTAATCTATCCTGCGTGGAGTCGGATACATTGCCTATTGTAATTACTGCATTATTGGCGTTGGGCAATACCGTGGCTAAAGACAAATTACTTAATACGGTTTTTTTGTATTCAAAATAGGGCATACCCTCATTCAACAACTCGTTATTATATGCTTTTATTAAAAGGTTTCGCCTGTAAGGAGCATTACCGGCTGCCGTAGCTTTTAATGTAACACTGTTTGCCGGGCCTGCCTGGTACACATTTAAGTTGGCAGGCTGCCAAACCAACGAAAAATTAGGTGCCACATTGGAACTGGTCCAGCCTTCGCCAATATCATATGATGATGAATACACATACTCGCCGGCTGATAATGCCTGGCCACGATTTACCTGGTTGCGATAAAAAGTGTCAACCGTATTCATATAATACGCATCCGGCGTAACAGAACTTGGAGCTGTATTTGCCATTGGAGTATAACGCAAGTTTCCACCTGTATTGTTCACCGTTAAATAATAAATGGCAGTGTCCGATTCAAGACTGTATTTATCGTTGATTTGATAATCGGGGTTGCGAAACAAAGTTTTATCGGGTAAGCCATCATTTCTTCTTCCCCAAAATTCAATATAGTCGGATGCGCCCAAAGGAGCATTGTTTATAGAAGTATAAATGCGCACCTGCTCACCATTACGCCACAATTGAAAATGATCGGCATTCACCGATCCTAAACCGGCAGCAGCCAATGTTGCCTGCGGTATGCGTGTATAAGCATCATTATAAACCTGGAATTTGTAATAGGTTTTGCTGTAATCAATCCAACTATTATTCAACTGAGCCTGTACTTGCAGGGCCAACAATAGCGAAAATGCAAAGAGTATTTTTTTCATCATAAACGATGTTAGCTTTAATAATTAGTCTTCTTTTCTTTTAAAATCTACTTTAATAGAAAAAATATGGGTAAACAATGGGTTGTTTTGATTGGCCAAATTGCTGAATGCATAATCAATATGCACATTATTTATTTTAAACCCGGCTCCTATACTGGGTTGATAAATCCATACTTTTTTTTGATTGGTGGTATCGCCATCTTTTAATGCCTGTTGAAAATTAGTAATACCTCCTCTTACAAAAAATACATCTTTAATGCCAAGCTCTATGCCCAGGTGCGGATCGGCACTCACTGGGTCGGCACTTAAAACGGTATTTCTTTTTCCATCAAAAGTAAGGTCAACATTTGCTTCGGCCAATAATGAAAGGTTTTTGTTGATATCAAATTTATAAGCACCGCCCAACACCAAACGAGGTGCTGTCATTTCGGTTGACTTCACCGGTATTTCGTTGTTGGTTAAATACAATACTTCTTTTTCTCTTTCGGTAAATTTAAACGACCAGGCATTAAATGTGGTGGTTACATCTCTTGCGGTAATACCCCATCGCCAGTTTTTTCCCTGCATTTGAATTCCTGCATCTAACCCAAAGCCCCATGCATTGGCAAAACTGCCCACTTTGCGATAAATAACTTTTGCATTGGCTCCAAAACTCAACCTGCTGTTTTCCGTTTCTTTTAAATTTTGTGCATAGGAAAACAAAAAAGCATAATCGGCAGAAGAGAAGGTTTGAATATTGTTATAATTAATGCTTCCATCCGGTTCCACTAAGTAGAGTGTGTTTGGGATATCATCCACCGCAAAACGCAACAATGAAAAACCAATGGTGCGTTTATTATCCTGCACCGGAATTGCCAAAGCTCCATAATCGTATTTACCTATACCCGCAAAATATTCGGCATGCATAACGGTAGCATTAGGATTATCTTTTACGCCAGCAAGGCCCGCAGGATTCCAGTAACCGGCCGTAGCATCCTGTACCGAAGCTACCTGGGCGCTACCCATTGCAAGCCCTCTTGCGCCGGCGCCTATATTTAAAAATTCGTTGGAATATTTTCGAAATTGTGCATAAGAATGTACCTGCAACACAAGCAATCCTAAAAGCATAGCAGTAAGCCTTCGAGTCATGGTTTTTGTATGTTTGTTTGGATTAACTAAGTACGAATATTAGGGGTTAACGTATTTATACTATATAAATTGTTTATTCGTACATAGTTTCAACCTACGAATGTACATTTTTAGCTTTAAAAATAAGTTGAATATCACTATTACCATTTTTAAAAGAAACTATTATATGCTAAAAAGTTGCTTTGTGTAGATAAGTAACCGGTTTTTTATTTCCGGGAAATAAGCTGCATTTTTGCAATCCAAAAAATTAAAGCAAAGAATGATGAGCAATCCATTGATAAACGAATTGAGATGGCGTGGTATGTTGCAGGACATTATGCCCGGCACCGAAGAGCAATTGAATAAAGAAATTACTTCGGCATATATTGGTTTTGACCCTACGGCCGATAGCCTGCATATTGGCAGCTTAGTACCAATTTTATTGTTGGTGCATCTTCAAAAAGCAGGGCACAAGCCTTATGCATTAGTAGGTGGTGCTACCGGTATGGTGGGCGACCCTACCGGAAAAAGTGAAGAAAGAGTTATGCTGAGCAATGATGTTTTGGAAAAAAACCAGGCCGGCATTAAAGCACAGTTAGAAAAATTTTTAGACTTTGATACCAGCAAACCCAATGCTGCCGTAATGGTTAATAATTACGATTGGTTTAAAAATATTTCTTTTTTAGATTTTATAAAAGAAGCCGGCAAACATATTACCGTAAACTATATGATGGCGAAAGACAGTGTAAAAAAAAGGCTTGAAAGCGAAAACGGTATGTCGTTTACAGAATTTACTTACCAGCTAATTCAGGGTTACGATTTTTACTGGTTGTACAAAAACAAAAATTGCAAACTGCAAATGGGTGGCAGCGATCAATGGGGCAATATAGTAACCGGCAGCGAATTAATTCGCCGAAAAGATGGCGGCGAAGCATTTGCATTTACCTGCCCGCTTATTAAAAAAGCCGATGGCACTAAGTTTGGAAAATCGGAACAGGGCAATGTATGGTTAGATGCAACAAAAACCACGCCTTACCAGTTTTACCAGTTTTGGTTGAATGCTACAGATGTAGATGCCGAAAGCTGGATTAAGATTTTTACTTTTTTATCGAAAGAAAAAATTGAAAGCCTCATCACCGAGCATAAACAAAACCCTGCAGCAAGAGCATTACAAAAAACATTGGCTAAAGAGTTGACCATCTTTGTACATGGAGAAGTTGAATTCAATAAGGCCATTGAAACTACGGACAAATTATTTGCCAATCAAAACGTACCTGCCGAAAGCCTGAGTGAAGACGACCTCAACAATATGGAAGGAATTGTGAAAGTAGATTTTGATGCAAAAAAAATTAAAGAAGGAATAGATGTGGTGAGCTTTTTAGCCGAAACCAATATTTTCTCCAGTAAGGGTGAAGCCCGTAAAACCGTGCAGGGCGGCGGCGTAAGCCTCAACCGTAAAAAGATAGAAGGCATTGATGCAAAAATTGACCCTTCACAATTATTACATGGCAAATATTTATTGCTACAAAAAGGGAAGAAGAATTATTTTTTGGTAACTATAGTGTTGTAAGTAATGCGACCCAACATTCTTTCATTTCTCAACTTTAAACTAAAACTTATGCGAAAGGAATTTACACCTATGCAACATTTCCGAAAACTATATGTTAGCGGTCAGGCTATGACGACACACACACCGACATAAAAATGAAAAAAATATTTTTAGCAATATTGACAATCTCGCTCTTGACAAACTGCAATAATTCGCAGACAAAATCCGTGGACAAAAACGACAGACTTGAGCTTGTTCCTGAGCCAGACAAAGAATTGCGAGAAGAATATGAAAAACAACAAGAATTAAATAAATCGATATGTGCTTTTATTGACCCAGACACTTCTGTTGTTGGTATTAAAATAAGAAATGCCGAAAGCACTTTAAATATTTTAGGAAAACAAACGAAATTAGAAGGTGACTCAACTCACGTATTTTATTCGAGTGACAAAAAACAAAAACTCGGACTGACCGTGCATTCAGGAGACTATTACAGCCAAGTGAGTATTTTCAATATTTCGTATTCGGACAATTCTAAACAAAACGTCCTACAAATAAAATCAAAAGAATTTAAGACCGAAAAAGGAATCAAACTTGGAATAAGCAAAAGAGAAATTATTGAAAAACTTGGAACTTGTTATGTATCCAAAGACAGCACAAAGAATGGTATTGTTCTTAACTACAGACTTGAACTTCCCAACGACAGCAAGACAAAATTATTGACGAGTAACAATATGCCAATCTATTATGCAACTTACAGACTGAAAAATGACAAACTCGAAAACATTGAATTTGGCTTTGAATATCCTTAGACCGAAAGAAGCCCGAACCGCTAACAGGCGTTTGGCAAAAAAGCGGGTTCAGTGCTTAATTGATGCTTGGTGCTTCGTATCAAGTTCAGTGCTGGCAGACAGTTTTGTGCTTCGAAATCCGCTTCTTCGCCAAGCCCGAAACCGCAATTTCCCTTATTTTACTTTGCTTTATATTTTCTTGCAAGAAGATTGATAGTAGTTCCCAAATAAAAATAGACGTTTCCATTGATGCATTTTTAGCTTTACCGCAAAATAGTTCACCGGAACTCAAACTAATTGTTGCGGATTTGCGAAAACAGTTAAGCAGAAAAAATTTCGCAGGCCAATTTCAATTATGGCATGGCATACCTCTGTGGGACAAAGCTATTAAGCTAAAAAAATCAGATAAAGAGTTTATAACATTGTTGATTCCTACACTAAAAAATGGAGAGATAGTTACTTTTATTGCTGCATCCATAAAGCCAGACGCTAAAGTTGTTTTTGAATTGCACAGACAAAGCAGTATTGACAACAATTTACTAGAATACAGTTACATAAAAATTAATCCTAGAAAGGCTAAATCATATTTGGCACTTTTTAAAATCCTTAATACAGAAGGTCAGGCAGGATATCAGACTCCTATTACCCCAAACAGTTTAGTGGATGATGATTGTTCCTATACTTGGTGGCAGTGGCAGATTTGCCCTCCTTCATTTTCAAAAAACGCCGACGATTCAACGGGTGAAAATGCAACTATATCAATTCCTCAATATTGTTGGGTTCAACATACTTACGAATGGCCAAACTGTGAGCCCGGAACGGGTAACCCTCCTGGAGGAGGAGGCGGTGGCGGAGGCTGTAGTAATTGCCCACTACCTCCCGATTGCCCAGACCCATTATGGTATAGTTTTGTTCCTATTGAAGACCCCTGCGAAGAGGAGCCAACTCCAAATCCACCTACTGATAGTACCTGCATTAAGGCTATGTCTAAATCGAGGAAAATGGATTCACTGTATCTAAAATGTAAGGTAGATTCAGTGTTGAATACCATTCCCAACCTTGCAACCGAAGCATTAGAAAAAGGCTTTGCAATGATAAAAAAGAAACAAACAGACCCATACGACCCAAATATTTTTACATTTACAAATCATTATTGTAACAATGTTCAAACAGGGACTGATTCATCAATTACTGTTGAATTCACTTTGGGTTACAGGGAGTTTCTTGCGGGCATTTTTCACACGCACCCAGGTTCAGGCTATACTGCACAGTCCGCTAAAGATATTTATTCATTGATAGAAGCCAGTGCAGATAGTAATCCTTGTTTTGAAGGTAACATGATAAGAGCCTATGATGGAAGTGAATATGCAGTCACAATATCTGACCCTACATTAGCAGCAGCATTTTTGCAAACAAAAACACAGTTCTTACATGGTGCGAAATGGAATGAAGACTCTGAAATTGGGAAAGCTTTTAAGGATGCGAAAGATTATTTTAAAACTAAGGTGTTTAAGAACAATGTTAACAAAAATAACCTATCGTATGAAATGGCTATGTCAGCAGTGTTAAAGCAATTTAACACTGGAATTACTTTACACAAGAAAAATATTTCGGGCCATTTTGAACCCCTTATTGTTTCCACTTTTATCCCAGATCCAAACAAACCAAAGAAAAAAGTATATACTCGTGATTGTGTAATCACCATGGAACCTTAGCTTTATAAAACGAAAAAATATGAAAAAGATTTTTGTTATAGTAAGTCTTTTAATTGTCTTCCATTCAAAAAGTGTGAATGCACAAAGTGGCGGTGTGACTGATACCCTGTCTTATTTGCAAACAATTGTGGCTAACAAAGCTCAATATATTGGGCATCCCTTTTCCGTCCTGTATAATTCATTGCAAATACAAGTTAAGTTTTTCAGTCCATTTGCATCTATTCCGTATGCAAAGCACAAGGAAACATCTACTTCATTTAGCTATTATTTTCCAACAGACAGCCTTAATGACTTCTACCTCACATATCCTAAGTTAGAAATATTTTGGCAAACGCCCTTAAATGCCAATCTTTCAGATGTTATCTGGCAAAATAATAATGGTGGTGGGTGGAATACTAATAGTTATAATTTTTACAAAGACGCCATTATAACTAACTTAAAAGTGAGAGAATGAAATTCTAAACCTAAAGTTAAGGGTATTAAGTTTTGTGTCCGTAACTTTTATAGACAAACGCTCATCATATATTTTCTGGATGCCCAGGGTTGTCTCAACGCACTACTTACAACAAGCAGTTTGGCAAAATGGCGGCAGAAGGAAGTACAATCATCTTTAGTACATATCCAATCTGCAGTTCCAGCTAGACGTTCATTGCTCAATTTTAGTGCTTAACTTCGGCTGTAAAATAATTATCAACTGCAGTACCAAGCTGACGGTATTCTATTGCCGCCACTTCGCCAAGCTGCCGGACGTAAGCTGTATATAGGGCAATTAAAAAATTCCGTGTGCATGAGAAGTAGTGGCTTACTCCACATGCACCCTTTTATCCACTACGGCTCCTTCCACCACTTCCGGAATAAATTTTCTTTCGGTTAAAGAATAACCATTTCCTTTTTCGCAAAAATGCACTTTTAAATTTTCAATGCTAATGGGATTGCCATCGGGTATATCAGCAATATTGCAATGTTTAATATCATGCCCATCTACAATAATTACCAGGCCACTGCCAATGGCTTCCATGGTTGCTCCTTTTATAAGCATGCCTGTATCTTCGCCCAGGCCAATACCTATGCAAGATGGATTGGTTGCTACGGCTTGCGCCAATCTTCCAAACCTGCCTCTTTTTTCAAAATGAGAATCCACAATTACATCATCAATAAAACCCAGGCCGGTAGTAATTTTTACTTCGCCTTTTAAATGAGCACGAGTGGCATTGCCTTCGTAAATCATGGTATTGCTCATGGCCATGGCTCCGGCCGAAGTGCCGGCCACCACAAAACTTTCTTCGGTATTCAACCGGTTGTGTATAATTTGTAAAAAATCGGTTCCTCCATAAATACTCGACAACCTCAATTGGTTGCCGCCGCTAAACATTAGCGCATCACATTCTTTGATGCGTTCAATATATTCCGGGTTGCTTACTTCGCTCCTGTTTCTAATGTGAATTACGCCTATATTGGTACAACCAATTTTTCCAAAAGCATCTAAGTAGTTATCCCCTACTTCGTAAGGAATCATACTGGCGGTAGTTATCACTTCAATACGCTTAGATAAACCTCCGGCTTCTTCCATAATGCGCCTTAAAATACCCAGTTCAAAAAAGTTGAGATTGTTGCGTTGTATTTGTCCTTTTTCCAGGTCGGTGCCTTTATCTTCTGCACCGCCTATAGCTATCAGCTTTCCTTTAGCAAATTGCATCTGCTCGTGTTTGGTCTGTTACAAAAATAAGGGAAATCAATTTTTATAAACGTTATCGGTTTTCAACTATTGTGGAAATTAATTTTAAACACATCCATTCTTTAAAAATAAAAGCAATCGTTCCCAATTACCAATTACCATTTTCAATGAACCATTAACAATTCTCAATGAATAACTATTTTTTTGCTTAATTTCCACTTCCCATCATACCAAAACAAATTTTTTATGAGAATAGAAGAATTAAAAGTTTTAAGAGGCCCTAATTATTGGAGTGTACGCCGCACCAAACTCATTCAAATGAAGCTGCAATTAGAAGATATGGAGCAGCGACCTACCAACAGTATTTCGGGTTTTAGAGAAAGGTTACAAAAAATGTTTCCCAGTATGTATGAACATCGCTGTAGCGAAGGGGTGCCGGGTGGTTTTTTTCACCGGGTAGATGAAGGCACCTGGATGGGACATGTAATTGAGCATATTGCTTTGGAACTGCAAACTCTCGCCGGTATGGATACCGGCTTTGGCCGCACCCGTGGAACCGGTGTAGAAGGCGAATATTTTGTTTGCTTTAGTTATATGGAAGAAGATGCAGGGCTTTATGCCGCCAAAGCATCTGTAAAAATTGCACAGGCTTTAACCGATGGAGTTGAATACAACCTCGAAGAAGACATAATGAACCTGCGTGAAATAAGGGAAGATACCCGCTTGGGGCCAAGTACCGGTTGCATTGTAGAAGAAGCGGCCAAAAGAGGTATTCCCTATATTCGATTGAACAAGCACTCGCTGGTACAATTGGGCTATGGTGTACA
>DEHT01000036.1 GCA_002352045.1 Chitinophagaceae bacterium UBA2793
GTATTGCCTTTTGTGAATGAAAACAATAAAAATTTGTTGGAATTTTTAGGCTTGTTCAATGATGAAGAAGTGCCTGCTTCTGCAAAAACTTCGGCTGATATTCTTCAATATTTATTGGAAACAAAATTGGCCATGCAGCCTACCGATAAAGACATGATAGTAATGTTGCATGAATTTGAATTTAATTTAAACGGCCAAAAAAACAAACTGCAAAGCAGCCTGCTGGTAAAAGGACAAGATAGTGTACATACCGCCATGGCAAAAACTGTTGGCTTGCCTTTGGGAATTGCCGCCAAACTCATTTTAAATGGAACGCTAAATATAACCGGCCTTCATATTCCAATATTAAAAGAAATTTATGAGCCTGTTTTACAAGAGCTTGAAAATGAGCATATAATTTTTAAGGAAAAATGTACGTAAAAAAATAAAAAACTATACGTAAAAGTGGTATCTTAGTGTAAAATAAAGGTTATGGATGCCAAAATCACTTTAAGTTTTAACAAGGAGGTTATTGAAAAAGCCAAAGAATTTGCAGATAAAAACAATATAAGCTTAAGCAGGCTCACGGAATTTTTATTGCATAAAGTGGTTCATAGAAAATATTATTCTCTCGAAGATTTGCCTATTTCCGATTGGGTATCGGCAGTTGCCGAGGGTGAAGTTGAATACGAAACCAAGCAAAGAAAAAAAAGAAACCTCAAAGACGAATTTTTTAATTCTAAAAAATGAATATTTTTTTAGATGCCAATATCCTTGTTTCGGTTCTAAATAAAGAGTATCCTCTTTTTAGTTATTCTTCCCGTATTGTAAGTTTAGCCGACCATAAAAATTTTAATGTTTATACCTCACCGGTATGCCTTGCAATTGCTTTTTATTTTGCCGAAAAAAAAAGCGGCACTACAGTGGCAAAAAAGAAAATGCAACTATTGGTTTCAAAATTTTTAATTGCTGAAGTTGGTCAAAATGAAGTGATGGCTACCGCTCAAAATAAAATGGTTGACGATTTTGAAGATGGCCTGGAATATTATGCTGCCATAAATTCATCTTGCAATGTAATAGTTACCGAAAACAAAAAAGATTTTTATTTTTCAGAAATTGAAATATTGAATGCAGAAGAATTTGTGCTAAAGTATTTGTTACATCAATAGCTTTAATAACGCCTTCACTCCTTCGGTAGCGGGTTTTTCAATTAGGTGCAAATTTTTATAATTACTCACAGGTGGGATTTTTTTATCAATAATATACTTGGGTACATCCAACCCTACATAACTTATTAACCCTGCCGCCGGGTAAACCTGTAGCGATGTTCCTACTAAAACAAAAATATCGGCTTTCATCATTATTTCTGCGGCAACCGCTATCATTGGCACAGGCTCTTCAAACCAAACAATATGTGGCCTTAGCTGTGTACCATCTTCGCCAAAGTCGCCCACATTTATATCATTTTTTATATCCAATATTTTTTGCGGATTACCAACAGAATGCATTTTAAAAATTTGCCCATGAAGGTGAACAATATTGGAAGAGCCTCCCCTTTCGTGTAAATCGTCAATGTTTTGGGTTACTATAGTTACATTGTATTTTTCTTCTAACCGTGCAAGGCCAATATGTGCAGCATTGGGTTTAGCGGCTGCCACATCTTTGCGGCGCATGTTATAAAAGTCTAAAACCAATGTAGGGTTTCGGGCAAAGGCACGAGGCGTTGCTACATCTTCAATATTATAGCCCATCCAAAGCCCATCGCTATCTCTAAAAGTTTTTAAACCGCTTTCGGCGCTAATGCCTGCACCTGTAAGCACCACTATATTTTTTTTTTCTGACATAGTACGAATGTACAATCAAATTGAACCAACAATACACCCTTTTTTTATTGGCATTATAAAAAAGAAATTTCAGGCCCTCACCCAATTCACAGCAATATTTTTAAACACTTTATTTCTTAACAGTTAAATGGATTTGTTTTTTTCTTTTCCAGTAAAGCCAAGCTATTGTTGCAATAAGTAAAAGCGGCCAAATACTTATTGCTACCAGCATCAAAGCTTTTACTAAATGAGCACCACGGCTAAATGCTTCACCGCTTTGCTTAAAAAACGAATTATTGTTTGCTGAAGAGGTTGTAAAATTTTCGAAAGGTTGATAAAAATTTAAATTAATGGTGCTGAATGCCGATGCATTGCCAAGGTATTGTAGCCTGCCTTGTGCTGCTTCTATTTCTTCTTGTATGCCATTAATTTCTGCCTGAACTTTTAGCACTTCTTCCATGTTTTTTGACTGTTTCAAAAACTCAAGGTATTTTAAACGCATTTGTTTTTTTGCTTCGAGCCTGCTTTTGGTATCTACCACCTGGCCTGTAACATCATCGGTTTTAATGCTACGTTCAACCTGCTTTACATCCTTGGTTTTAAAATCTATTAATGCTGGTTCAAACTGTGCCACCGGTATTTTTATAATGAGCGAAACTTCTGTTCGGTCGTTGAACTCAAAATTTTCTTCCTGTGCTACATAGCCACCAAATTTTTTTACTTTATCCCTAACCTCTTTATTATAATTATCAATATTATTTACTTCAAATTTTAGAGTTGCATTCTTGATTATTTTTTTGTCCCAGTCTATATTAAATGCAGGATTGCTGCTGTAACCGTTCTCATCCTGCAAGGAAAATTGGGCAGAACTGTCGTTTCTTTTTTGCTTTTGCTCAACATTTATGCCATCATTATTTTGGTTGACTGGTTCGGAATTTTGCAAAATACTTTCAGGTACCTGGTCTTTTGAGTTTTCTACAGAATGATTACAGGATATAAAAAATGCCATGGCAAGCAACAGTGTAAATGCTTTTGTTGTTTTCATAAAATTTTTTTGAGTAATGATATTTTCTTATTGATGCTCCTTACAGGAGCATTGTAACCCTGGTACAGCTGTTAAATAAATTTTAATGTAAAAAGCCCACCTGCTTTTTATACCTATGCTAAAAATGTTTAGTACAATGTAGTGCTGCGCAATTGAACTAATACATATTTGTAATGGGGATTACTCATTTTTAGCTTTCAGCAATAGCGCTATAATATCATTTCTTAATTCTGTAGATGGGTTGAGTTCCAGGCATTGCTCTAAAATGGTAATGGCTTTATTTTTATCGCCAGTTGTAAGATAGGCCTCACCCAGGCTGGACAACACATTGGCCGATTGTGGAAATAAATTTGCATTTATCCTAAATATAGTAAGGGCTTCCTGTGATTGATGTCGCTTAAGCAAAAGATACCCCAGGCTATTTAATTCATATTCATTTAAAACAAATGGTTTTATATGAGCTGCCAGTCCTCTTACCGATACATTGGAATCTAAAAGTACGGCTTCATTCAGCCACTTGTTAACCGTTGAAAAACTACGGTAATTGGGCGTATAGTTGGTTTCTTTTAAAATAGCTAACAAGTCTCTCTCCAGCGAAAGTACTGGGTACTCATTAATACGATTAATTTCATTTCCATTTTTGTACACAATAAATGTTGGTACCCTAAATATTCCTTTGCCTTTTTCTTCTCCATTTGGTGACTGTTTGTATAATGAATCTCCGGAGCCTGTGGCAATAATGCGAAGTTTGCTTTTGTCAAATTTTATTTCATCCAACACTTTAATAAAATGTGGCAATTCTCTTTTACTGTCGCCACACCATGAACCAAAAAAAACATCAATAGTAATCCCTTTAAGCAGAGTCGGGTAAAATGCTGCTTTTACCGAAGCATTAACGGTATAAGAATTGTAACCGGGAGAATACCACTTTTCAAATTCAGGTTTATATAAAGTGTCAACAGTTATTTGGCCGTAAATGATTCTGTCTTTTTTTGCCTGGGCTGTTAAAGTATATGTATAGCAAAGAGCAACTAATATGAATAAAAGTTTCATAAATAATATTTTAATTAAGGCTATGCCTTAAATGAATTAATAAATTGATTGAGTAAAGCAGGAAACCTGTTTACCTTAAAGAAGCATAAGGGGTTTAAACCCGGGGTGGCATTATGAGTTTTTGCCTGTAAAGCTGTGCGTAAAAATGTTGTTTAAAAGCGGTGGGCTTTTTTATAATAAAATCTTTTTCAAAAGAATATTTAATTTTTTCTGTTCCAAAAAACCATTCATCCGGTACATGTATTTTAACCTCAATGAGCATACCTTCATTTTGAGTATCGGCGCTGTTGGTCATTATTTTTTCGCAGTCGCAAGGCCGGGCCGTGGTAATATTGTCAAGCTTACATTGCAAATACAGCACTTGCCGGCTGTATTGAAGCAGCAGCAGCATGATTAGTGCAGTTATAGTTAAAAAGTGTTTCAAAACTTTGTAATAAACAAATCTACTCTTTTGTATGTTTATTCCGAAATTTGAATTTTTAAAAGAACAATTGTTTATGGCATACTGGCTAATAAAATCGGAGCCCTTTAAATATAGTTGGGATCAATTTGTAAAAGACAAACAAACATTTTGGGATGGCGTTCGCAATTATGCAGCTCGTAATAATTTAAAAGCAATGAAGAAGGGTGATGAAGTTTTTTTTTATCACAGCAACGAAGGAGTTGAAATAGTTGGCATTGCCAAAGTAGCAAAGGAGTTTTACCGGGATCCCACTTCTGACAATGAAGCTTGGGTGGCTGTAGATTTTAAACCGGTAAAAAAATTAAAGAAACCTGTACCTCTTGAAGTTATTAAAAAAGATAATAGGCTTGCCAATATGGATTTGGTAAGGCTTGGCCGCCTGTCGGTTCAAACAGTAAAGCCCGAAGAATGGGATATTGTACTGGAACTGGCCGGAGAAAAAAAATAACCTTATAATAAAAAAACGGGAATCATTACCTCCCGTTTTTTAAAGAATATATTTAGAAATAAATTATTCTGCTTCTTTCTTCACCTTATCTTCCTTTATCATTTTACCAATGTCGTTGGCTTTTTTGGCCGCCTTTTGTGATTTAGGGGCAAACATTACCAACATACGTTTTCCTTCCATTTTAGGCATACCCTCTAAGGCGCCTACTTCTTTTAAAGCATCAGCAAATTTCAGTAATAGTAATTCGCCTCTATCTTTAAACATAATTGCACGACCTTTAAATTGAACATGTGCTTTTACTTTATCGCCTTCTTTCAAAAATTTTTCAGCATGTTTTACTTTAAATTCAAAGTCGTGGTCATCGGTATTGGGAGTAAAGCGAATTTCCTTAACCTCACTGGTTTTGGCTTTCGCTTTCATTTCTTTTTTCTTTTTCTTCTCTTCGTACAAAAATTTATTGTAATCAATAATTCTGCAAACGGGAGGATTTGCTCCTGGAGAAATTTCAACCAGGTCTAATTCCTGGTCTTGTGCAATTTTCATTGCATCATTGGTGTTAAACACACCGGGAGTTACATTTTCGCCTACCAATCTTACTTCGGGTACACGAATCATGTGGTTGGTACGGTGTTCTTGTTGTTGTTCTTTTTTAAAACGGGGGTTAAAAACTCCTCTAGGTCGGTTGGGAAATGCCATTTAAATTTTTTGGTTTACAAATTGTTTTTTCTTTCGGCTTATTAAAATATAAGTGTTGCAAAATTAAAAAAATATACCATCTTACCAATTTTTTGCGACTATTCTCCTTTTCTTTCTTTTATTTCTTCTAAAATAGCCTCTAAAAAGCTACTAATATCCTGCATTCCAAGGTCGCCCTTGCCATGACGTCGAACCGAAACTTTGTTTTCGTTTACATCTTTTTCGCCTACTACCAGCATTAAAGGCACTTTTGCTATTTCAGTATCTCGTATTTTTTTACCTATTTTTTCATTGCGATCATCAATTTCCACTCTTACTCCGGCATCAAATAATTTCTGTTTAACCGTATTTGCATAGTCCATAAACTTATCGCTGATGGGTAAAATTTTAACTTGTAAAGGTGCCAACCATAAGGGGAATCTGCCAGCATAGTGTTCTAATAAGAAGCCAATAAATCTTTCATGTGTACCCAAAGGTGCTCTATGAATAATTAATGGAATTTCCGATTCATTGTGTTGATTGGTGAACGATAATTTAAAACTGCGAGATTGAGCAAAATCAACCTGGTTGGTTGCTAAAGTAAACTCACGGCCTATTGCGCTCCAAATTTGAACATCTATTTTAGGGCCATAAAATGCACCCTCTCCTTTTACTTCTACAAATGGAACCCCTGTTTCTATCAACACGTTTCTTACTAATTCTTCAGTTTCTTGCCAAAGTGCCGGCTCGTTCACATATTTCTGTCCTAATTTTTCAGGATCATGAAGTGATAAACGCATCACATATTTTTCAATACCGAATATTTTAAAATATTTCAGGTACAAATCATTTACAGCTTTAAACTCTTGTGCAAATTGTTCTTTGCTGCAATAAATATGTGCATCGTTCATATGAAGGCATCTAACCCGCATAAGACCAAATAGTTCGCCACTTTGTTCGTAGCGGTAGCAAGTGCCATATTCTGCAATACGATATGGTAGGTCTTTGTAGCTTTTGTGGTCGGCATCAAAAATCTTATGGTGATGCGGACAGTTCATTGCTTTTAAATAGTATCGCTCCCCATCCATTTCCATTGGAGGAAACATACTGTCTGCATAATATGGTAAATGCCCACTGGTGAGGTACATGCTTTCTTTTGCAATATGCGGAGTTACTACCCTTTTGTAACCTGCGGCATGTTCAGTTTCTTTTGCCAACTTTTCAAGCTCTTCAATAATAATTGTTCCATTAGGCATCCATAATATAAGGCCGGGTCCTACATTATCATCCATAGTGTAAATACCTAATTCTTTACCCAGCTTACGATGATCTCTTTTCTTTGCTTCTTCCAACATAGCCAGGTATTCATCCAATTCTTTTTGGGCCGGAAACGTAATACCATATATTCGGGTAAGTTGTTTATTTTTTTCATCGCCTTTCCAATAAGCACCGGCTACACTCATTAATTTAATGGCTTTAATAGGTGCAGTGGTTGGTATATGAGGCCCTCTGCACAAGTCGGTAAAGGCCCCTTGAGTATAGAAAGTGATTTCTCCGTCGTTGAGATTTTGCAATAAATCTAATTTATACTCGTCTCCTTTTTCTGTAAAATATTGCACAGCTTCGGTCTTGGGAATGGCTTTACGAACGTAGGCATTATTTTGTTTTGCCAGTTCATTCATCTTTTTTTCGAGCTGTGCCAAGTTTTCTTCGGTAATTTTTTGGTCGCCCAAATCCATATCGTAATAAAATCCTTTTTCAATGGCTGGGCCTACCCAAAACTTAACACCTGGAAATGTAGCTTCCACTGCTTCTGCCAATAAGTGTGCAGATGAATGCCAAAAGGTTGACTTCCCATCTGTATCGTCCCAGGTTAATAACTTAAGGTTAGCATCTGTATCAATGGGCCGGGTTGCATCCCAAACTTCTCCATTAATATTGGCCGCCAATACTTTTCTGGCTAATCCTTCGCTTATTGATTTTGCTACATCTAATGCTGTGCTGCCCTGTTGATATTCTCTAATAGAACCATCGGGCAATGTAATTTTAATCATGTTCATTATCTTCAATCCTTCATTTAAAGGAGTGCAAATTTAACGAACTCTTGGCGATGGTGAAATTTATTGCTGATAACTTTGTTTTTTTATTGAATTTGGTATGATTAGATTTTTATTTTCACTCATTTTATTATTGACCGTTTCAACTTTTTCCCTGGCTCAAAAAATAAACGGCCAATGGAAAGGTGAGTTTATTGACAACAGTTCAAAATTTGGTAACTGGGGTGGCGATAAATGCGAGTACGTTTTGGAACTGGAATCAAATGGTGGTATCGTTACTGGAGTTTCATACACTTACTTTACCAACGGTGAAAAAAAATATTATACTATCTGTAAGCTGAAGGGCAGCTTTAATAAGGCCAAAAAGTACATAGAGGTAACCGAATATGAACGTATTAAAACAAATGTACCGGTGGAAGTAAGTAATTGTTTTCAAGTTCATAAACTAACTTATTTTAAGCAAACAGGTGGTGATGAAAGCCTGGAAGGGAATTGGATACCTGCACCTAATCAAAAAGCTAATTGCGGTTATGGACTTACCACACTCACCAGGAGAAGTTTGAAAAACACCATACCGGGTTTTAAATCAAGCAGCCCAAAAGTGAGTAATAGTTATTCAAGAGTAAATGTTCCTAAAAAAAATGCTACTACTGCTGTTCCCAAAAAAACAAATCCAATTGTGAGTAACCCAAAGATTTCTGAAAACTCAAAAAATATTACAGCAAAAGTATCTCCTCCGGTTTCAAACAAATCAAAAACTCCTGAAATTACTTTACCTGGCACAACTCCTGAATCTCAAAAAAGCGAGACCGTGAACATTAAGCCGCAAACACCCTCCATCATAACTCCAAGGGGTAGGTATGAAAAAAGAAGCAATGATATTTTATCAACTATTCAATTGGAAAACGATAAAGTACGAGTGGACTTATATGATAATGGTGAAATTGATGGCGATAGTATTTCTGTTTTTTTAAATGGGAAATTATTAATGTCAAATAAAAGACTAACTGCACAGCCATTAACCATTCAATTAGAAAAAGAAGAATTAAAAGAAATAAATGAACTGGTGATGTACGCCGATAACCTTGGAACTATTCCTCCAAACACTGCATTGATGGTAGTTACTGATGGAAAGAAACGGTACGAAGTACGTATCACATCTGACCTTACTAAAAGCGGAACTATTCGATTCATTAAAAAATTAGAGGATTAAAAAACGAGGCTTGATCAATTCAAGCCTCGTTTTTTAATGGTTATTTCATTACTTTATCAAAGTAACACTTCCTTTTTTTATCACCGGCGGTCTTCCGTTTAAACTATATTGAGCTACCCATGTATAGCTATTATTGCCCAGCATTTTCCCTTTGTAACGGCCATTCCATTGTTGGGTGGGAATATTCGAATTGAATACCCTTTCTCCATATCGATTAAAAACTTGTAAGCTATATTGCGAAATTAACGAAAGTAGATTTTTGGGTATTGGGCCAAACCCATCGTTTACTCCATCGCCGTTAGGTGTAAACGCAGATGGAAAATAAATATCGGTAATTGTGGGAGGTAAACATTGCCCCGGTGCCAGCGCTACAATGGTTGCTTCTGTTTGACTGGATACACAAGTAGTTCCAATAAATCTTGCTGTTATGTTATAAGTTCCTGCTACAATATTTGTAAATAAATTTGAAACCTGGTAGTTGATACCATTTAAGCTATATTCCACATTTGCAGCAATGGGACTGTTTACCGTAATAGCTCCTGTGAGTATTGGGCAAGCTGGTTGAACTATTTGAACTGTTGGCTTTTCGGGTGTGGTTGGTCCTATCGTTATAGTGGTGCCGGTACCCGGTGATGTACAGCCGCTAACAATATCTCTTACTGTAACAATGTATGTGCCATTAACCAAAACTGAAAAATTTGGTGATGCAGTATAAGTTCCACCATTTAAACTATACATATATTGTGGCCCCAAAGGTGATAAAACTCTAATGGTAGCGTCAAACTGTTGGCAGGTAGGTAAACTTGTTTCTATTGTAGGAGCATTGGGTGCAGAAGGTGCAGCATTTACTGTTAAAGACAATACAGGCGACAAGCAGCCGGAAACTGTATTTCTAACAACTACTAAATATGCTCCTGCATTTAAATTATTAAATACAGCTGCAGACTGATAGGTGCCACCCCCATTTATAGAATATTCATAATTAGCACCCAGGGGTGAAGTAATAGTTATTTGGCCGGTTGATATACTGCAATTTGGTTGAATGGTTACAGAGCCGGTAGGTGTTGAAGGTAATGTAGGAGCAGCATTTACAGTGATGGGGGTAATTCCCGAAACACAACCAGTTACAGTATTTCTTACTGTAATACTATAATTTCCTGGTGCAACATTTAAGAAAGTAGTGGATGCCTGATAGGTGATTCCATTAATACTATATTCCAAATTGCTACCTGCAGGCGGAGTAAGTATAATACTTCCGGTAGGCTCGGCACAAGTTGGATGAACCGTAGTGATGTTTAAAGGCGAAGCCTGTGTAGGTGGTGCAGCGTTGATGGTTACGGCTGTTCCATTAGAAATACATCCCTGGGCATTTTGTACTGTTACATTGTATGTATTTGGAGTTACCCCTGTAAAAATTGGCGATGATTGATAAGTACCGCCGATACTATATTGTAATCCTGTGCCCAAAGGCGCAGTAATGGTAATTGTTCCGGTAGGAACAGCGCAGGTTGGTTGTGCGGTAGCTGTTACTATTGGTGCGGCTGGTAAGGGATTCACTGTAACCGTTACGTCTTTTGTAATAGGACAACCTGCGGGGGTAGTACTTGTTACCGTATAGGTGGTAGTATTTGTTGGATTAGCAGTAACTGTAGTTCCTGTTGTCGCACTTAAATTAGCAGGTGGGTTCCAGCTAAAAATTCCGTTTCCACCGGATGCTGTAAGATTTACAGACTGACCTACACATATTTCTGGTGCCGGAGGATTAATGTTTAAAATATTTACGCCTGTATTGGCGGCTATTGTAAAAGTGCAATTATCGCCATTGTAACCGTCGATCATCAAATAATAAGTATTGCCTGCTGTAAGTCCCGATGCAGTAATTACAGAAATTAATGGTTGCCCATTACCGCTATAGGGATAAATATGCGGGTAACAACCGTAAGATGTAACAGGCCCTGCATCGCAGGTTCCGCTAAAAAATAGCATTTGTAACCCCCCATCAAGGTAATTGGTTCTACTGGTGGTGGGTATCCAAACAGAAAAGGAAGCTGATGTAGCAGCGGCAATAAATTTTATAAATGAATTATTTTGCAAACTAAAACAAGAATTTAAGTTTGAACCCGGCCAGTCTTGAACAGAAGGTGCTGCTGTGCTTCCGCATTGGCCATTAAAATCGCATACTAAAGTAGCAGTGGCACATGAAGAGGACGAAGGCAATACATTTGCACAAGAAGGAAGTGCAGGAGGTAATGCCGCAGGATTGTTTCCAAAACTAATTGACCAACTATTTACCGTACCTGTACCCGATGAATTTCTACGATCCAAAATACAAAGGCTCCACACACCATTGGCATTTTGTCCATTGTTCACAGCCCCTAAATGACCCTCGGGCAAAAAACTTCCATTAAACGGTGCCGTGCCAAATTTAATAGCAGTACTAGCTGTTGAAGTGAAGCAAGTTGTTGCAAAATTATTTCCATTGCCTCCGCTCTGAATTGTAAGAGGTACTATTGTTCCATCGGGGCTTCTTAATACTATTTCCAAATCACCAACATCGGTATGTGTTATGTTCATACAAACACTTACCAGGCCGTTATTGCTATTAATTATCCCTACCCCAGAAACGGTTGCATCAAAACAAGTTTGTGTAGTAGCAATGCTTGGAATATTTCCCCCGGAACCGGTAAAAGTTTGAGCAAAGCAAAAAATATTAAAGAACATCAAGGTAAGTAGCGTAAAAATAAACTTCATAAAATAACCAACAGTTTAGTAAGCAAATAAACTGCGAAAATATTGTTTTTATGAGTAATTATCATTGTAATAGATTATCAAATCATCATTTTAAAAAATGCTGAACCGGAAAAAAACAGCAATAAAAAAACCGGGAGAAATCCCCGGTTGATATTTTTTATTTTAATTATATCCATTAAACTTTTGTATCGTCATAATCCTGGTCTTCCTGATCTTTGTTTGACCAGTCCTGTAAGGCATCTTTAATTTTTTGAAAGAAACCTTTGGGCTCTTTGGCTTTCTCATTTTCTGACTGACCCGAACCTTCTGCATCAGATGATGCTAAAGGCTCATCATCGCCGCCCGGAAAATACATAAAGTGGTTTAGTCTTAGTTTCATAATAGAAAAATTTAGAGGTGGTAAAATTAAACGAACGCTTTATATAACCATTCCAAATATAATGAATTAATGATATTAAAACATTTGTAGGGGAAACAAAATAAAAAAAGAGGCTGCCTTTTAGCAGCCTCAACTTAAAAACCCAATAAGAACTTATTGAACAACTATTCGTTCAGTAAACGCAATTTGTTTGTCTTCTCCCAATGCCTTTACAATGTAAACGCCATTGGATGGTTTTGTTTTAAGGCTCACAGTTGCAGTTTGAGTGCCTTTGCTAATATTTACAATTTGTGATTGTAGGGTTCTGCCCGAAATATCCGTAATCAACAGGGTATAATTTCCCGGTTTTTGATTTTGAAATAATACAGAAAAATTGGAACCTGTAACCGGATTGGGGAATACATTTTTATCGGAATTACTAAAAAGATTATCTATTAATGGGACATACTCACCTTTTTTACGAGCAGCATCCGCCTCTTTTTGTAAAAGAAGATTACCGTTGGCAAAATCAGAAGCATTGTATTGCTTGTCTGAGTTAGCAATCGGGGAAGCTTTTAAATCAGATAGTTTAGCTACATAGTAACCGGCAAAAACATTTGCGCTGCCTAATACAATATCGCCATTTGCATTTACTGCTGCAGCATTGCTGGTGAAGTTTGCTGGCAAACCGGTAATGGTTCCTTTAAAGCTGGCTACCCTGGTATCAATATCAATTACAAATACATTTCTTGAGGCGCTAATAATGTATAGTTTTCCAAATGCATCTGCCAGCATATCGCCGCCCCAACTGCTGCATTTGTTATGAACGGATATAGCTCCATTTTTCTCATCATCAATTAACGCTCCCAGTTCAGTAATTACAGGTTTTCTACCGGTGGTAAATTTAATAAAATGATTTCCATCATTACTTAAAGCATAGCCATTGCCATCTGCTGCTATCACCATTCTGGTAATATTATTTGCTTCGTCCAATTTCATAGGGTTGCTATTAGCAAATGCCAGTGCATCGCTTGAAGTACTATAAAATTTAGGGGTTTCGTTTTTAATATTTAATTCGACCCAGCGCAATTCTCCAATTCTCATCGGAATAAAAAACAATTTATTGTTTCTTTGGTCGAAAGCGGCAGCCGCTACCATTGAACCGGTAGGATATTCTTTAGATGTAAAAATATTGGGGTTATTGGTAGTTTGATTAACTACTTTTTTTGTATTCAGATCTGTGAAAACAAAATTGCTTTTGCTTCTTTGGAAAATTGTTTTAGTAACCTGGCCAGTACCTAAATCAATTTGCCGAATGTTCATCCATATATGGTCGGCATTTCCATCGCTGGTAATGGCAAAAGCTTTATTTGCATCCTGTGCCATTATTCCAAAAGAAGAAATTCCCAATAAAGTGCTAAGTAAAATTTTTTTGTTCATAAGAGCAGTTTTAGGTTAAAGAATTAATAATTGAATTTACCTAATTCTGTTTTATAAAGCAATTATTTTTTAAGAATGGTAATTTTCCATAGCTTTTTTTACGGTACCATATTCAAGCAGTAGTTTTTTTGCAAGCTCATAATCTGTTAGATTAAGATTGTGCATTACCATTTTTGTGCCTCTGTCAACCAACTTATCGTTGGTAAGTTGCATGTTTACCATTTTATTATCTTCTACCCTACCCAACTGAATCATTATTGAAGTGGAAATCATATTTAGTACCAGCTTTTGGGCCGTTCCACTTTTCATTCTGGTACTACCGGTTACAAACTCGGGCCCCACTACCACTTCAATAGGAAAATCGGCTGCCAGGCTCAATGGTGCATCGGGATTGCAGCAAATACTTCCGGTTACAATTTTATTTTTTCTGCACTCCTCCAGTGCTTTTATTACATAAGGAGTAGTTCCGCTTGCAGCTATTCCAACCACCACATCATTTTCATTCACATTGTGCATCTTTAGGTCTTGCCAGCCTTGTTGGGTATCGTCTTCGGCATATTCAACTGCTTCGGTAATTGCTTTATTACCTCCGGCAATAATACCAACCACTAAGCCGTAAGGTACACCATAGGTTGGCGGACATTCGCTGGCATCTACTATACCAAGTCTGCCACTGGTACCGGCGCCTATATAAAACAAACGCCCACCCATAAGCATTTTATCTACTATTACTTGTACCAGGGCTTCTATTTTTGGAATTTGTGCTGCTATTACATTGGGTACTTTTTGGTCTTCCTTATTTATGTTTTCAAGTAAATCTATTATTGACATTTTATCTAAATGCCTGTACGATGAATCAGATTCCGTTACTTTAATAAACGCCATTTCCTATCTTTCTTTTTGTTGATGATATGTAATTAATCCATCCATGGGATTTTTTATTACTTTGCCTAACTGCAATTCATATGAATTACAAAGATCTTTAAGAACATCTTTAAATCCGTATGCTACACTGCCTACAAAGTTAATGGGCAAAGTCCAACTCTCCCGATATTTATAAATATGATTGAAGAAGAAATCGTTTAGACCATCTTCTATAATATTTTCTACCATAAAATGCCCCCGGTTTTCTACCAAAAAAGATGTGAAACCGGCCAAATAACGGTTGGGTAAAGGTTTTTTATAAACCGACTCTAATATTTCCACAGTAGTTGTATTAAACTTTGCTCTAAACCGCTCCATTAAATCTTCATCAAAAGTTTGATATAGAAAATATTGAATTACCTTCTTTCCCAGGTATGCACCACTTCCTTCATCGCCCAACACATAACCAAGTCCGGGGCTATTTTTTACTATTTTTTTCCCATTATAAAAACAAGAGTTAGAACCTGTGCCTAATATGCAAGCAATTCCTTTACTATCGCCACATAAAGCTTTTGCAGCACCCATTAAATCATGATCTACTTTAATAACAGCCCGATTGTAAAAAAAAGCAATTGCCTTTTTTACAATAGCGGCGTTTGCAGGATTGCTACAACCCGTTCCGTAGAAATAAACTGAATCGGGCACTGTATTTTTTAGTTTGGGAAATAACTCTTTTTGAATAACCTCTTTAATTTGCTCTGTAGTAAGAAAGTAGGGACTGAGGCCCTGGGTTTCTATTTTTTTCTTTTTTTTTCCTTCCAAAAAGCACCATTCTGTTTTAGTGGAACCGCTATCTGCAATTAAAATAGATTTCATTAAAGTGTAGTTTTTATTACCGGTTTTACTTTCTTAAAATAAAAAGGGGTTGATATTCTTTCTTTTTCAAATTTGAATATCAAGATATAACAATCCTGTTAAACCAAATAAAAAATAAGCAGTTGAATACAAAAAAATTAACTTGCAACTTTCTGCCGGGCAAAATTCCGGCTTTAACATTAATTGGATACATGCAGAATAGAAAGTTACAGGTTTGGTTGCCACTAATGTTGAGTGCAGCTATGGCATTAGGCATTTTTTTTGGCTTTAAAATGAGAGACGGTTTTCCCGCTAAAAATTTTTTTTATACCGAAAAACGAAATCCACTTAAAGAGGTTATAGATATTATCAATAGAAAATATGTAGACTCTATTGATGAAAATAAATTGGCAGATACGGCCATTGTTGCAATGTTATCAAAACTCGACCCCCACTCTGCTTATATTGCTGCATCTGAATTAGAAGAGGTAAATGAAGAAATAAATGGTAGTTTTTTTGGCATCGGAATAGAATATAATATCTTTTCGGACAGCATGCACATTATAAATGTATTTAAGGATGGGCCTGCTTTTAAAGCCGGTTTGCAAGTTGGCGACATTATTCTTAAAGCCAACGACTCATTACTTACTGGCAAAAAGCTAAAAAGTGAAACAATTCGTAAAAGTATGCGAGGGCCTTTGGGTAGTACTTTGCAATTGCAAATATTACGTGCTGCTAAATTACAAACGGTAAAAATGCAAAGGGGCAATATACCTATATTCAGTATGGAAGCCGCTTATATGCTCAATAATAATACCGGGTATATTAAACTGGATAAATTTACCAAACAAACCTACCGGGAGTTTATGCTGGCATTGGAGTCTTTAAAAAAGAAAGGGCTACAAAAATTGGTGCTCGATTTAAGAGGCAATGGTGGAGGAGTGTTGGATGAAGCTGTTGAAATAGCCGATGAGTTTTTGGCTGGAGAAAAACTAATTACGTACACCGAGGGTTTGCATGTAAAGAAAAAGGAATACCGATGCAGAAGGCAAGGGCAGTTTGAAGAAGGAAAACTGGTGGTGTTGGCCGATGAAAGAAGTGCCAGTGCCAGCGAAATTTTATTAGGCGCTTTACAAGATTGGGATAGAGCTACAATTATTGGTAGGCGCAGTTTTGGTAAAGGATTGGTTCAGGAACAGTTTGATTTAAGCAATAAAGCGGCACTTCGCTTAACCGTTGCAAGGTATTTTACACCGGTAGGCCGAAGTATTCAAAGAAATTTTAAAAATGGTAATAATGCCTATTTTAACGAAGTTGCCATACGCTATACAAATGGAAGTTTAATTTATGCCGACTCCTCCAAAAACGACAGCTCAAAAATTTATAAAACCAAAAATGGCAAAACAATTTTTGGAGGGGGAGGAATTTCTCCCGATATATTTATTGCTGCCGATACCGGAAGAATTGATTCTGCATTTGCAAAGTTGTATTTCAAAGGAGTATTGAGCGACTTCGGCTATTTGTATGTTATACAAAATCCTTCTGCATCCAAATTGTATAAAACCAGTGAAAGCTTTGCATCGTCTTTTGTACTAAACGATGCCGACTGGAAATACTTTTCAACCCTTGCTTTAAAAGACAGTATTGATGTAAGTAATATTTCAGAAAATAAAAGAATCTATATCAGCCGAATGTTAAAAGCATCCATTGCAAGACAGTTATTTAGAACAGAGGGGTATTACGAAGTAATGAATGCCGATGATAAAGCTGTACAAAAAGCCTTGGAAATCTTAAACAAATAAAATATACGCCTAATTTCATCTCCGTTTTGTTAAGCCTGAAAGATTTAAAATGGCTGCCGGATATTTTTGGAAAAATCCAATTAACCTAATTCACCATTCTGTTAGAATTAGTTGGATTTTAAATCGCTATTAGAAAATTGTGTAGTTTGATGTGCCCTAAATTTAAAGTTTGTTTCTAAAACCTACTTAGCTGTGTCCTCATTTTCCGCCTGTTTTATTTTTTGATACATTTGCAAAAAAACGATTGCACTATGTGGCTTAAAAACATTTTAGAAACCATTGGAGACACCCCATTAATTCAACTCAACAAAATTACCAAGGATTTACCCTGCACTGTACTGGCTAAAGTAGAATACTTTAATCCCGGAAACTCTATAAAAGACCGTATGGCTTTAAAAATGCTGGAAGTAGCAGAAGCCGAAGGTAAAATAAAACCCGGCGGAACTATTATAGAAGGCACAAGTGGTAATACCGGAATGGGGCTTGCATTGGCAGCCTGCGTAAAAGGTTACAAATGCATCTTTACAACTACCGATAAACAGTCAAAAGAAAAAGTTGACATTTTGAAAGCCGTAGGTGCCGAAGTAATTGTGTGCCCCACAAATGTAGAGCCGGAAGATCCAAGGTCATATTATTCGGTTTCAAAAAGATTGGCTACCGAAGTACCCAATAGCTGGTATGTAAATCAATACGACAATCTGGCCAACCGCCAGGCGCATTATGAGCAAACCGGCCCCGAAATTTGGGAACAGACCGAAGGCAAAGTTACGCACCTGGTTGTAGCAACCGGCACAGGTGGAACTATTGTGGGAACTGCCCGTTTTTTAAAAGAAAAAAATCCTAACATAAAAGTTTGGGCTATTGACAGTTACGGTTCATTGCTTAAAAAATATTTTGAAACAGGCCAGCTTGATCAAAAGGAAGTTTATCCTTATATAAGTGAAGGGTTTGGTGAAGATTTTGTTCCCGAGAATTATGATATGGGGGTTATTGATGAGTTTACTAAAGTAACAGATAAGGATGGCGCTGTAATGGCTCGCAGAATTGCTAAGGAAGAAGGTTTGTTTTGTGGATATAGCGCAGGCAGTTGCCTTCAGGGTGTTTTTCAATTAAAAGACCAATTGAAAAAAGACGATGTTGTAGTATGTATCTTTCATGATCATGGCAGCCGGTATGTAGGTAAAGTATATAATGATGAATGGATGCTGGAAAGAGGATTTTTAGAAGTAAACAGTTTTAAAGATATTATAAACAGCAGAGGTGCTAAAAAACTTATAAGTGTAAAGCCCAATCAAACTGTAATAGAAGCAATAGATCTGATGAAAAAGTTTGACATTGAAAATATTCCCGTTTTTGACAATGAGTTAAATGTTGGCGCCATTTCTGAAGGTGGCTTGTTCAGTAAAATACTCAATAGTCCGGAAGTAAAAGATGCTCCTGTTTCAAATGTTATGGAAAAGGCTTACCCTGAAGTAAATTTTGACACTCCGGTTGAGCGATTAAGCGCTTATATCAATAAAGAAAATGGTGCGGTTTTAAGTAAAGATGAAAGTGGAATTTATCANNTACGATTGTAATTTTACTCTATAAACAGAGTGAAATGATAGATTATTTACTATTTGGCTTGTAATTTCAGCATTGTTAAAAAAGGGCAAATGCGCTCTTGTTTTGCCTTTGTTTATCATTCATCTTTGTGTAAGAAGTTGATTGATATGGTTCACAATTAAATATCAATCATGTCCAAGAATCCTGATAAAGCCGAATTAAAGAATTTTTTCAATTATCCAGAAAAAACCGTTTTAAAATTCAATATCAGTCAACTTCTACTTTTTAAAAGTTCTTTTAAATACTGTTTTTAAAAACCAATATCTAAGGCTTATGCTGTAAAAGGCGATGATAGCCACTTTAAAATCCAGCGTCCTTAAGAAAAAACGCAATCCAAACATCCGCCTATGCTGCCAATACAGCGATAATGGCAAAAACAAACCAACCCAGTTCCTGTAGAAAACCAAAAATTGATTATCCTAAAAAGCCATTTGCGAAAGCAATTGGAAGAAAAACCAAAACGAATCTACATCCGACGAAAAACCAACAGATTTAAACCCTAAAAGCCTTGCCGTAAGGCGGCCGAAGATGAACACTGAAACCAGGATAAACTTATTTAACCGTAAAAGACAATTTCTGAAAAACCTTACCCCAGAGTTGTAAAAAAGTGGTTTACCTGATTTGACTCCCACAGTAGAACTGTGGGAGTTTTTTGTTTTGGTACTTTTTAAATCATTTTTACAAAAGCACTACTCCTTCTGCAATCCTATTCAAGTCGGCAATCGTAAAATCTCTTTGAAATCTATAGTGCTCAAAGCAAGGTAGGGTTGGTTTCCAAAATGGGTTTTGACATAAGTAAGATTGATTGTCGCCTTCTATTAAACCAATCATTAGTTCGGCTACTATTCTGGCTCCAACTTTTCCCAAACGCACACCGCCTGTTTCCACCTCTGCTTCTTTTAAGATATAATACCAAAGTGGTGTACTGTTTTCAAAATTTACTTTGTATGGTTTTAAATTATCAAAAACATCTGCATCGAGAATTTCCATTTTCATGGCATGTGCCACTCTTTGACCTGATGGTAATGAAAAACTCAACCCTCTCAATAAATTCCGTTGCGCCAAAGAAGTAATATCGCCTGTAGGGAAGCCCAATAAATCAAACAAGGGTGTACTCATTTTTGTATCTATCAATTTATTGGCTCTCATTAAACCATCTTGTAAATTGAAAAAGGTACTCCAATCAATAAACCTTCTATTGGCTCTTTTGCCGCCACGCAAATCATCAGGGTCGTTTCCATTGGCCAAAGTATGATCGAATATTTTAGCAAAAAATGGAGTTGCTGGCGTTTCACTGGAGTTGCCAAAATTAGCCCGATACGATGGGCGAATTTGACTATGCCCAAATCTATAAGCAGCAACAGAAAATTCAACCGGAATAAAGGGCTCATTATTCCAACTGTAAAATTTTCGACCATTATCTAAAATGTCTTTCACTACATCATTGCCACAAAGCAGCGGCAAAAATTCATGTATTATTATCCATTGATAATGCCATCTTACCATTTCCTGCGCTTCATTAAAAATAGTTGAAGGAGATTTTGTTGGATATTTTGCTCTCAATTGTTCTACTATCTTATTATGAAATTGAAGAAATAATAAGTGCAATTGACTTACTATTAAATTTTCATCGTTCCTTGGATCGCCAATGAGAGCTGTGTTTTGTGTATTTCGGGGTAAATCAAATTTGGCAATTCCGTCCTTGCCGGTTACTCCCAATGGTTCTATTAAAAAATGAATGCCACCAAAACCATCTTGCTGGTCATATAAATGTGGCGATGCGCCGGGGCCGCTTCCATAAACATTATCTAAACTTAAACTGGGTGTTCTAAAGTTTGCTACAAATTCGGGATCGGCCTGCCGCTCAAGGGATGATGTTGGATCAAATGTCATATCATGATCAATAAACTGCCCCAAAAAAGTCATGCCCGCTCCCATTACCGGATGGTTGGGATTATCTGTCTGCAAATCTAAATCGGTTATTAGTTCTGCAGCAGTTTTGGTTAAGTCATCCTCTGCGTCCATTATACCGCCTTTTTTACCCATATCTTTTAAGGCATTTTCAACTTTTGTTGAACGGGTAGCAAAAGGAGGAAGATTGCCAAAAATTCTACCGAATTTTCCTTTATCCATGTACCTGGATGAGTATGGAATTATATTCGCATAAAGTGCTCCGTGATGTGACATAATGTTAGCTTTAGGTAGTTTGAGAAATGTGATTCAATTATAAAACTAAGCAACATCCATTGCCATGTCAATACCTTAACTAGCGTATTGAATTATTTGTATAATATGAGTGCATATTATAAAGTGAAGCAGTACAATATAGTAGATTTACTAATTACGATAAGGGATACTTACTAAACACGGCATTGGTTATTTACGAGAAGCCGTGTAATTACATCAATTCAAAAATAGAGCAATTGCGCTCTTGTTTTGCCTTGCTTATTGCCTCATCTTTGTGTTAGAAGTTGATTGATATTAGATAAATATCAATCCATAAGATGTCCAACAATCCTAATTAACCGAGAAGAGTTTACCAATATCCTGACTCGAAAAGCTATTTAAAATTCAATATCAGTCAACTTCTACTTTTTAAAATTGTTCAATAATAATATATCTGTTCAATATTTAAGAGAAACCAAAAGCATCCAACGTCCAATAAAAACAACCAAAATCCTAAAGAAGACCATAAAAAGTCCAAGTTCTAAAAAAAACCGATTAACCAATTATCCTACAACCATAGTGAGTGGAAAACTATGGCGAAAAACAAACTTTGAAACCGGGAACATTATTTTCTTTTTGAACAAAAATTCAAAAATGGTAAAACCCAATTCCTGAAAACCGACTACTTTGAGTGTTAAGTTGGTTAACTTTTTAAAAACGTCCGAGGCTTGCGCTTTGGACGTTTTGCTTTGTAGCATACTTAAGCTTTATTAGCTTTGCCAATGATTTTTACTGAAGCTAAACAATATAAAGGCACGGCTAAACGCATTATTTCCCTGGTTCCCTCTATCACCGAGTTACTTCATTATTTTCAATTAAACAACGAAGTGGTAGGTATTACAAAATTTTGCATCCACCCAAACGACTGGTTTCGCAATAAAATAAGAATTGGCGGCACTAAAAATATTGATATTCAAAAAATTAAAAATTTACATCCAGATTTAATTATTTGTAATAAAGAAGAAAATGTTAGAGAACAAATAGCTCAACTTGAAAATAAATTTGAGATACTGCTAACCGATGTTAATAATCTATCGGAGGCTTTATCAACAATATCAGCTATAGGTAATATCTGCAATAAAACAACCGAATCCAATTCACTTATACAATCAATAGAAAACGAATTTTCAAAATTGCCAAAAGTTAAGCATGTGCTCAAAACGGCTTACCTTATTTGGAAAGATCCTATAATGACAATTGGAGGCGATACCTTTATAAATGACATTTTACAAAGGGCAGGTTTTGAAAATATTTTTTACAACAAGCAACGCTACCCTTCCATTACTTTAGAAACCCTCCGGCAAAAAAAAACAGAATTATTATTACTGAGTAGTGAACCCTATCCTTTTGTGGAGAAACATAAAACCTGGTTTAAACAAAATTTACCTAATACTAATGTTGTATTAGTAAATGGTGAAATGTTTAGCTGGTATGGAAGCCGCTTGCTTCACACAGCAGAATATATTAACGGCTTGCATAAGCTGTTGAATAAATACTAACTACAATGCATTGCCTATATAAAAAACCATGTTTTTATTTAAAATCAATTTCTCTTACTTTTACAAAAAATCAACTAATTATGGGTAAATACAGAGCCGGTGTTTTATTCGGCGATGAGCTGGAAGCATTATATAATGATGCAAAGGACAATCAATTTGCTTTGCCGGCAGTAAACTGCATAGGCACCAATTCTATAAACGCTACGCTTGAAGCAGCCGCAAAAGTAAACTCACCTGTTATTATTCAATTTAGCAATGGTGGTGCACAGTTTGTGGCAGGTAAAGGCATGCCGAATGATAAATTACAAGGCAATATTGCCGGTGGCGTTTCAGGTGCATTGCATATTCACAATGTAGCAAAACACTATGGAGTACCGGTTGTATTACATACCGACCATGCAGCTAAAAAATGGTTACCCTGGGTAAGTGGTTTAATTGATGCGGGAGAACAATTTTATAAAGAAAAGGGTCAGCCTTTGTTCAGCTCTCATATGCTCGATTTAAGTGAAGAGCCCATTGAAGAGAATATTGCAACCTCTGTTGAATTTTATAAACGAATGGCTCCATTGGGAATGAGTATCGAAATTGAATTGGGTGTAACCGGAGGCGAAGAAGATGGTGTTGATAACAGCGACATTGAAAACGATAAATTATATACCCAGCCAGAGCATGTAGCCTACTCCTATACTGAATTAAGTAAAGTGGGAAAACTGTTTACAGTTGCCGCAGCGTTTGGGAATGTGCATGGAGTTTACAAATCGGGCAATGTGCAATTGACACCTATTATCTTACATAATAGCCAGGTTTATATTGAACAAAAATTAGGTACAGGTAAAAAACCGGTTTATTTTGTATTTCATGGTGGCAGTGGTTCGCCACAGCATCAAATTAGAGAAGCTATTGGATATGGTGCCATTAAAATGAATATTGATACCGATTTGCAATGGGCATTTTGGGAAGGCGTTTTAGATAATTATAAAAGCAAGGAAGCTTACTTACAAGGGCAATTAGGAAATCCCGAAGGACCTGATTCGCCTAATAAAAAATACTACGACCCCAGGGTATGGTTGCGTAAGGGTGAAGAAAGTTTTATTAAAAGATTGGAAGTAGCTTTTGACGATTTAAATTGTGTTAACAGAAATGCATAGGTGCTGCAACAATAATTTTCATTTTTTTAAAACTAAAGCCCACGGTAAATCAATCCCTATACTAAACGGATTAATATTTTAGACAGATTTATTTCCGAATAATACCGATGAGATAGTTGTTTAAATTTATGAAATTGGTCTATTACAAATATCCAATCGGTATAAAAGCTAAACAATGACTAAAGAAGAAGATTTCGATGCAAACCTTGCCGGTGAAGAGTCATCAGCAGAGGAAGCCAGTACCTCCTGGTTTAAGCGCATCAAAAAAGGTATTTTAACCAATACCAAAGATAAAAAAGACGCCCCCGAAGGATTGTGGACCAAATGTCCCAATTGTAAATATACCTGCACAGTGGGCGAATTGCACGAAAATAAATTTGTTTGCCCCAAATGCGAACATCACCATAGAATTGGAAGTGAAGAATATTTTGAAATTTTATTCGACAATAATCAGTACACCGAGTTATTTGCAAATATCCGCTCAAAAGACTACTTACAATTTGTAGATTTAAAACCTTATAAAGACAGGCTGATAGAAACCTACCAAAAAAGCGATGCCCATGATAGTATAACGGTGGCGCATGGAAAAGTAAATGGCTACGACCTGGTAGTGGCCTGTATGGATTTTGAATTTATTGGTGGAAGTTTGGGAAGTGTGATGGGTGAAAAAATAAGTAGAGGTTGCGATTATTGTATAGAGCACAAAATACCTTTTATGATTATTAATAAAAGTGGTGGTGCCCGTATGATGGAAAGTGCCTTCTCCCTAATGCAAATGGCAAAAACAAGTGGCAAACTAAAACAACTGGCCGATGCAAAAATTCCTTACATCTCACTTTGTACCGACCCTACTTTTGGAGGAACCACTGCATCCTTTGCCATGCTGGGCGATATTAACTGTGGCGAACCCGATGCCTTAATTGGATTTGCCGGTCCTCGTGTAATTAAAGAAACCATTAAAAAAGATTTGCCCGAAGGTTTTCAACGCAGCGAGTTTCTTTTGGAAAAAGGATTCCTCGATTTTATTGTTCATCGAAAAGCATTAAAAGATAAAATGAGTCAGCTCTTAATGACTTTTAAAAATTAAACAATTTTACAATGCCGCTTTACAGCGGCATTGTTTTTATTGAACCTATCTCCCCTATTCCATCCACTTTAGTATGGGTAGCACACGAAATGAAAATTCTAATCCCCATCAAAACTTTAAATCAATTCATCTGCCAAATTTTATTTTTTGGGTAGTGATGAATTTAATATGGTAACTCATTATGCCGGCAACTAACTTTTGAGATAAATTGTGTTACATTCTGATATGTCGCTGGTAGAAGCCTTCCGAAATGATCGAAACAGGCAAAGCGACGGTAACAGCTCACGGCTTCTTCGTTTACCTACTGTGGCAGAAAAGACATTATTATTGAATGCTTAACATTCCATTTATTTCGTTTCGTGAAGACTCGAAACGAGGCGGATGAATTGTTGCAGTAAAAAAGTAAATTTTATTAATACTGTTGTACGACTTGCGTAAAATAATCGGCATTCTACAATTTACAAATAATTTTCATCATTTGTTTTTAGTCTTTCGTTTCGTGTGCCACGAGGCGAGGCGAAGGGACGGGCAGCGGCGGCGAACACCCACGGCGGCGGAAATATGCTTACTCATTATGCTGGCAACTAACTTCTGAGATAGATAGTGTTACATCCAGCTGTGTCGCTGGTCGAAGCCCAAGCGACGGCAACATTTCATGACGGCAAGGGCTACCAACCGGCAGAAAATTAATTGATTGATTATAATTTTTTATAAGTAGCAGATAACATTACCAATCAATAGATATAGTACAGTCACCAGAAATAATATATTTATCCCTAAACCATATAGGTATCTTTATGTACTTAGAAATAATTCCAATTTCAACTCCGTCAAAGCCTTGAAACAACATCTTATTACTATTTTTTAATTCAATGTTTTGAAAGTATTGAGTTATAGTACTATCATTAAGGCTGTTACAGAAACTTTCTTTATTTAAATTATTAATCTTAATGAGCTTATAATAATCCCACTCCGTTTCGCTCATCATATTTAAAATAGATTCATTCTCAAGACTTGGTGCTTGGATATAACAGTCAATCTCTTCCGGTAAAATTTTTAATACATTAATTAATAAGGAATCATCATTATTACACATTATTCTATTATTTTATGACCGCTATTTGGTAACACTTTTTTGTTCGGGTATAAATCAACGTTCATATGCCTTTGTGGTGTCAATCCATTACCTCCATACTTTGTTGGAACAACATGTGTTTCGATACGAAAATCCATCTTTTCTATACTTTTTATAGTCAGGTTTACCTCTTGATTTGGACTTAACGGGTTCGGAGTTATAGTTCCTCCGTTGGCCTTTAACTCCTGCATCGGTGTTAAAAAGAATATCATTTGGCTATATCCTTGAATACGAGCCGGGCTGAGAATTTAAACTATCGCTTTAAAATACCAATAATGGAATCAATTTTTTCAAAAACCTCAATAACTTTTTGACTAGAAGTAGAATCCAAGTAAATAGGTGTCACATTATTCTTTTCATTGGCTTTCAAATTGTTTACAACAACTGTATCCTTCTCATTATAAAATGTTGTAGAATTAGAAAACGTTACTTCGATACCCAATTTTCCAGATAAAAAATTATCATAGACAACNNCCCCTGGAAACTACCGGAGCACCTATCGTAAGTCCGTCCACTGCATTTAAATGTAGATACAGGTTTTTTTTTGCTTTACAGGTGACCAAAAAAAAGCCACATACAATTAGAATACTAAAATAAAATATTGAATTGAACTTATTTTTAATTCTCATTTTTGCTCACCCTCCTTCTGATCAGTATATTGAAATATAATAGCTGAATTACCCGTTTGCAAAAAACCTCTGTATATAGTTCCCGCTTTAAATAGCTGATTTAACTTCGAGCCATCTGCATTAGTTACGACCTTTACCTCTTCTGGTGCATCCAGTATTTGAAATGATACTTTTTTGTCATTCACCAACCCAATTAGACTATTTATAAATTCATCGCCATGCATATCAACCCCAACAGTATGAAGGATATTATCAAGTTCCTGAACAGCGGAGTTAACTTCAGGAAACAAAGTTGCTAAACCACTACTCCAAGAAAATTCGGCAATATCTAAAATCAATGGTGGTGCAGAACTCCCTACTTGGCCATACTTTTCCATTACGTTTGATGCAAGTAAATCAAAACTATTTGCTCCAACATCTTTAGTTATTGTGTTATAAGTTGCTTGAAGTGCCTTTTGACCAGTTTCGCCAGCCGTCAGAGAAATGTTTTTTGAGTTGAAATCATATTTTAATTCAAGCATCTTCATGGGAGTAATTGTTCTAGAACCGATTCCGATTAGTGGTGAAATAGCAGTAATCTCTAATTTTTCTAATCCTTCAAGATCAATCGAACGTATAACATCATTTTCTGCATATGCAAAAGTACTATTATGAGGAAAAGAATCGCTAAGAGGATCTATAACCAAAAACCTTCCAATTTGAGGATCCTGCATTCGATATCTAAATTCATACCAATTTAAACCCAAATCTAAATTCATTTCCTGAGAGGTAAATTTTCTCTTATTCTCCAACTCACCTGCCGCATTCGATGATATCCCCGCCATCGTCAACCCGAACGG
>DEHT01000025.1:0-24589 GCA_002352045.1 Chitinophagaceae bacterium UBA2793
TACTCAAGTTTAAAACCTTCGGGATATTGTTGATTACTTTTTCTTTTCCTCAGGATTCACTCCCGGTTATTCAAGCTAAAGCCCTGCGAACTTGTTCTTCCACCAATTTTACAAGTGGCTATTTAAATTAATGTGCTAATGGTTTCTTTCACAAATTTCGCCGGTGGCTTTTCTCCAAAGCCTGAAAGGCTTTAATTTCAATAACCCCAGATGCAATCTGGGGAAGCACACAAAAAAGTACATACCAACCCCGGAGGGGTTGAACTTCTTTACTGCTTAATTTTTTCACCAATACTAACAAAGAACTTTATACCTCGATCCAATCCATTGACGGCTTTTTTTGTTCAACCCCTTCGGGGTTGGGGTCAACTTTGTTTTATTCCATCGGTTGCACCGATGGTTACTCAAGTTTAAGCCCTTCAGGCTTTAGTTGAATACTTTTCTCTTTTCACAAGATACACCGGTGGTT
The DNA here is from genome assembly GCA_002352045.1 of Chitinophagaceae bacterium UBA2793. Lineage (GTDB taxonomy): Bacteria > Bacteroidota > Bacteroidia > Chitinophagales > Chitinophagaceae > Ferruginibacter. Next base: position 470 of record DEHT01000025.1, read on the forward strand.
ACTCAAGTTTAAGCCCTTCGGGCTATTGTTGATTACTTTTTCCTTTTCACAAGTTACACCGGTGGTTACTCAAGTTTAAAACCTTCGGGATATTGTTGATTACTTTTTTCTTTTCATCAGGATTCTCCGATGGTTACTCTAGTTTAAGCCCTTCGGGCTTGTTTGTATCTCACTCATTAATTTTTTAATCGAACGATTACACAAAAATGAAAGTTTATAAGTTTCATTTCCTATCATGTGTATTTCTCAAATAAGTTCACTCCAAAGCCTGAAAGGCTTTAATTTCAATAACCTCAGATGCAATCTGGGGAAGCTCCCAAACAAGTACAAACCAACCCCGGAGGGGTTGAACTACTCTTGAAATAATTTCAAAATGTTATCATTTCCACTTCACTGTTGTAAACACAATCTGCGAATAATTATCTTTTTCAAATAACACACCGATTGTTTTTTTTCCGGTCTTTACAATATCAGAATATGCTGCTGCATCACCCTTATCCGGATTATTATAAATTACAAAATTTTTCTTCCATGTTTTGCCATCATCAAAACTTATCCGAAGTGTAAGGTTATTTCTTTTCTTTTCATCGGCAGCGTTGCAAAAAGCAAGAATATTTTTTCTTTTCTTTTTACCAATGGTAAGCAAACTTCCCTGGCAAACAGGGTCGGGTAAATTTTTGTCAAAATAAGTGGTGTCCCATGTTTGGCCGCCATTACGGCTGATGCCGATAATCCTTGATTTTATATGGCCTCTTTGATTGCGGCTGTTAAACATTAATCTGCCACCGCTTATTTCTGCAGCAATTGATTCGTTACTACCCAAAACATTCAGGCTTGCACCAAGCTTAAATGTTTTGCCATGGTCGTCGGTATAAAATCCATGTGCATCATAATCTGTTGCATCATTTTTAGGCCCTCCTGCAGAGTGATTTGCGGCTACATAAATTCTTCCTTTATATTTTCCGGTTTGAAACTGCATGGCATGGCCCGGAGTGTTGGCGTAGGTTCGCCAGTCTTCTTTAAAATTATAAGCAGGATTTGCCTGTGGATAATTAGGAAGATGCACTTGCAATGTTATATCCACCGGTTGGCTCCATGTTGCCCCGCCATCTGTAGAAGTTTTAAACCAAACCTGTTTGTAACCTTTTCCTTTTCTCACTTCACCTTCATGATTGTTGCCGGTGTTGTAAAAAAGAAAGATGCGGCCTTGTGGGTACAAAGGGTCAGTAAGGTCAACAACCGGTGCCGGGTTGCCACATTGCAGTGTATCAAATTCTGCAATAAGTTGCAATGCACCCCATGTTTTTCCTTCATCAGTGCTTCGCTTCATTACAATATTTATATCGCCAAAATCGCCTGCGCCATGTACACGGCCTTCAGCAAAAGCAAGTAGTTCGCCATTGGGCAAACCAATGATGGCAGGTATGCGGTAGCTTTTATGTCCTTCGGTACCGGATGTAAAAACCGGGGTAAACGATTGCTGTGCTACGCAATAATTTGCAACTGTAAAAATGATTGCAAGAGGTAAAAAAAATTTTCTCACCCAACTAATGTGTTGTAACATACTAATTTTATTTTTCATTTATTTCAGTGAAATCATTTGTGGTGGGTTTTAAAAAGTAAAGCTGGATTACTAAAGCCAATAATACAATAACACTTAATATGGCAAAACCAAAACCAAAATTTCCATGGTCTTTAAATTTACCCAGTACCTGTGTGATTGCGGCTCCTGCCAATACGCCTACCATATTCATAAAACCATAAGCAGTGGCTCTTAAATTTTTGGGAACAAACTGGCAAAGAATAGGCATATTATTAGCATCGAACATACCAAAACCAATACCAAACAAAACACCTGCACCCACCACGGTTACAATAGTACTGCCATAACCCAGTAGTATAAGAGATGGAATGGTTAAAGACAATCCGATAGCACTTGTATATACTCTTCCTTTTACATTTTTTTGAACCCATCTATCCGATAAAGGGCCGCCAATAAATACGGCACCAATAAAAGATGATACTGCCAATGTAATAGTTGCCAACGGGCCTGCTTCTTTCATTTCCATATCCAAACTCCCGGCAAATAAAGTAGGGAACCAATTTTTAGTAGCCCATCCCGGAAGGCTTGGTGCTGCAAAATAAAAAACGATAACCCAAAAAGCCATATTGGAAAAAAGCAATCCCAGCCCTTTTAATAGAGGCATTTTTGTAGTAGTGATATTTTGTGCAATGGGATCTTCTTTCTTTTCTTTTAAAAAAACGATTAGCACAAGGGCATATACCATTCCTATAATACCAAACCAATGAAAGGCACTGTGCCAACCATAGTTTGCAGCAACCGTGGCACCAAAGCCACCCAACGCAGAACCTGTGTATAGCCCCGTCATGTGAATGCCTATGGCAAGGGAACGGGTTTTACCGGTATGGTAATCGGTAATCATAGCAAGGCCTGCCGGTATATACAATGCTTCACTAACACCCATGATACCACGCAAAATCAATAATTGATTATAGTTGGTAGCAACACCCATTGCATAAGTAACAGCCGACCACACAAACAAACTTCCTACAATTAACCATTTTCGATTGACCCTATCTGCTACTACCCCTGCAACCGGACTCATAAACGCATAGATGTATAAAAAAATAGCCATCAAAAACCCAAAGGCTTCAGCAGTGTTTAATTCTGTAATATCGGCCTGCATAGAGTCTTTCATGGTGCTAAGCATTTGCCTGTCCATGTAATTTAAAAGAGCTACTACCCAAAGCAGGGCTACCACTATCCAGGGATATTTTTTTGAATTAACCATTTGAAAATTTATAAACCGGTTATATTGTTTATGATAAGAATTTTATCGGTTCTCACACCTGCTTTTATTTCACCACTTGTAATGTAATAGTATTTTTTTGCCGATGCTATGGCGGTGGTAACCGGCATTTCATCGCATGCAAAACCTGCATGACTCCAGGCATCCTTTTGAATATTGTAATGCAAAATTTCTTTGTTAAAGCCGGGATGGTTTTGTTGCAAAGCATTTTTTTGCTGAATCAATTGCTGCTTTTTAGTTTCATCTTTTTCTATAGCAATAGCAGCAAGCAAGGTTTCTACTTTATGAAAAGTTTCGCCTTTATCGCCGCCAATATAAAAAAGACCTTTTCCATCAACATTCATTCCCACTCCTGCGGCCACCGGATATGGCATATCTTTTTTTTGAACCCATTGGTTGTTTGCAATATTGTATTCAAATACCGAAGCATAAATATCACTGATGCCGGTGCTATTTCTTTTTCGCCCGGCGAGCAAATACAACTTTGCTTCTTTACCAGCACCATTGCCCAACATAACGGCATGTGATACCTGCTTTGGCAAAGCTGCTAACTCTACCCATCCATTTTTTAGATTCTTCAAATCTAAAGCAAACAGTTTGTCGGAAACGGCATTGACGGTTTCGCCACCTGCGGCATAAACAATATTATTGACTTTTGTAGCCGAAAGATTGGTTAAGGGTATGGGTAGTTCGGGATAATCGACAAACTCCATTTCATTATCATTATTAGTGATACGCATCAGGAATACTTTTTTTGATATTCCATTTTCATTATCACCCCCAATACAAAGTACTCCATTATCTGTTTGAACACTTGCCCCATAGGCTAAATTTTCTTTGAGAACAGATGATGTAGTTTCCCAAACGGGTTCTCCTTTTTTGCCAATACTAAAAACATAAATTTGATTCCAATAAGTTTTTTTACCACCTTCCCAGGGTAAGCCACCCGGAAAATTAGCGCCTCCGGCAATAATAATTTTGTTGTTGGTATTTCCTGTAAATACACCTGCCAGTCCGGGTTGGGAACCCAATACCTTATTTACTGGTAAGCTTGCCGATTTAGTAAAGCAAACATTTATATTTTTTTGTGCTGATATAGGACTTATGGTAAACAAGCCGAAAATTAAAAAGGTGAGCAAAAAAAATTTATTCATCATGATTACTCCCGTAAAGGGGTATTTATTTTACAGGCAATTGAGATTTAAAGTTATCGAATCCCAGAGCTTGAACATCTTTTTTAAATAATTCAAAATCGCTATCGCTCATATTCTTCACCGGTAATCTAAACTTACCACAATCGAGCCCTAAAACTTTCATGTATGCTTTACCGGTAGCAATGCCACCGTATTTGCCCAGCAGGCGAATCATGTCAATAGAAAGTTGTTGAAGCTGTGCCGCTTCTTTTAAATTGCCCTTTTCAAAAGCGGCTATCAAATTATTATACAGTGGTGCTGAATAGTTAAAAGTACTACCCACCGATCCTTTTGCTCCAATAGACAAAGCGGGCAACATATTTTCATCTCTACCCCAAAGCATATCGTACTTTCCATTTTGAAAATGCAGGCAGCTAAGAAAATCCATAAAATCTTCGTGGGTATATTTTATTCCGGCAAAGTTTGAAATTTTTCCATCTACGGCTTTTAATAAATCGTACATGGCAAAGCCCACGCCGGTTAAAACGGGAATATGATAATAATAAAATGGCATATCGGGAACTACCGAAGCCACCTGGCTGCAACAATCTGCCAGCATATCTACATTGGCCGGTTTAAAGTAAAAAGGTGCGGTAAATGAAATAGCATCGAGGCCAATTTCTTTTGCATGTAAGGCCAATTGTTTGCAGTCGGTAATACTGGTACCACCCAAAAACATCATCACCGTAAAATCAGTATCGTTTTTTGCAACGGCCGCCCAAGCTTCGGCAACCTGCATTTTTTCATTGGTAGTCATAGAAACGCCTTCGCCGGTAGAGCCACAAATGAAAGCACCATTTACTGCATTTTGCTTTAGCATTTGATAATAGGCCGGAATCAACGAAAGATTCAACGAACCATCATCGTGCATAGGTGTAAACGGAGCAGCTATCAAGCCTTTTAAATGAACATTTTTCATAGTTAAAAGTATTAATAATTTAAAATCAAAAAATAAGATTGTAAAATAACCGGAGACCTTTTACGGCCCCCGGTTTGCTTATGCTTGCTTATGAGAAAAACTGTTATGGTTTTGCAGTTGGATAACCCGGAGTTTGATTTACTAACGGATCATTGGTCCAAATTGCTGCTTCTATTGGCCACAAAATTTTAAAGGCTTGAGTACTTTCATTTAAAACACCATAAGGATGATTGGGACTGATAAAAACCAAGGGTTTGTTGCCATATTTCATTCTTCTTAAATCGTACCAGCGTTCGCCTTCGTAAACAAACTCTTTACTTCTTTCTGCAAAGATGGCCAATTCGTTTGCATCCTGAGTGCCATTAACAAAAGGAGTTGGATCATTTGCTGCGCCACCAAAAGCTCTGTCACGGATGGCATTAATGTACATGGTAGGATCGCCACCTTCTGCATTTACAATTTCTGCCAGCATTAATTGCCTGTCTGCTTCACGATATAGTGTCCAGTCGTCGGAAAAATATCTTTTACCTGCATCAATAGTGCCAGGGAATTTAACCAACGCTGTATTCCTAATGGTAACAGTTACATTAGGTGGGGTGCCGGTTGTTTTATAATAATCGTAAAAAGTTGCATTTCTTCTTCTATCTGCTAATTGGTAAGACTGAAATAACTCGAATGTATATCCATAGCGTTGGATAATTTGCATTGAGTTGGTATTAGCAATTACCAATGGATCAACTAATGTAGGAGCAACAGTAGTAGAATCTTTTACATGCAGGTTATCGAAGTTGAATGTTGAATATAAGTAAGTAGCATAGTTGCTCATTTCAGCTTCGCCTACCCTGTATCGAATAGCCATTATAATTTCACTGTTGTTTTTATTTCCATAACTGAAAGCATCTGCAAAATTGGGCCTTAAGGTAGCCCCTGTGGCAGCATTCAAAGCAGTTTTTGCAACTGCAAGATCTGCGGTGGTGCCATACACTTTAGCCGACCACAAATAAACTTCTCCCTTCAACATTTGTGCTGCCATTGGGTTCCATGCACTTTTATCGGCTGGAGTAGCAGCTGTTCCAAACAGCTCAACTGCTTTATCGGCATTTGCTTTTACCACTGCTAATACTTCTGCCTCTGTTGACCTTGCTTTACGTAATGTAACAGCATCTATATTTCCTCTTAAAACTTCTGGTTCTAATACTATTGGTACACCACCATAGGTACGTAGTAAATGGAAATAGTAAAAACCTCTCATTGCATAAGCCTGAGCCAGTAAATAACTTTTTTTATCGGCCGGTAAAAAAGTCATTGGTTCTACCTTGCTAATAAAAAGATTGAGTTGCAATATTGGCGCATAAAAACCTGCCCAGTTACCAACCCCTGCGGATGTTTCTAAAATGGCCTGGTTAATAATGGTTAGCTCGTTCAATGATGTGTTTTGACGATCAATATTACTATACCCTCCGCCACGCATTTCGCCTAATCGTACAAACATAAACTGGTTGTTGCGAAACTGATTGTGTAACCCAACCATATAATTGGTTACCTGGGCTTCATTTTGCCAAAAATTGCCATCGCCATAATAATCTTCCGGGGCAAGCTCCAGCGTTTTGGTGCATGAGGAAATAGTAATGATTAGTATTACCACATACAATATATTTTTAAATTTTTTCATGATCTTTTTCAATTATTATTAATTAAAATGTAAGGTTAGCTCCAAAAACTAATTGAGTTGGAATGGTGTAAGCGCTGCTTTGGAAGCCGGTACGCTCCGGAAGGTTTATAAGGCTGTTTGTTATATAACCTAAGTTTTGTCCGGTAACCGTTAATCTTAACCCACTAATTTTTGCTTTTTGTAAAATTGATTTAGGAACACTGTAGCTCAATGAAAGTTCTCTAAATGCCAGGTAACCTGAGTTTACAAAAAACATGCTGCTTGGCCTGTCGAAGTTTTTAGTATTTAACTGATCGGCCCATGAATACCTTGGATATTTTGCATTTGGATTATCGGGAGTCCAGGTTTGTTTAACTATATCTGTTGCATTAAACTCGCCCTGGGCACTTGTCAACGACCACATTTGCATAAAGTCTTGTTGAATATGACCTAAAGCAAAATCGAAACGGGCAAATAAACTAAACCCTTTCCATGAAAAGCTGGTATTAAAACCACCCGTCCAGCGAGGGAGAGTACGCCCCAGGGAAACCCTGTCTCTATAGTCGATGGTATCGTTTTTGTCAATATCCTTCCACATTACATCACCCATTTGAGTTGCTACATACAAAGGATTGTTTGCCGGGCGACCTGCATTTAGATTGTACTGAGTAATTAATCTTTGACTTGCAACCCCTCTGCCTGCACCACCATTTTGGTATGCTGCTTTTGCTGCTTCATCAAATTTGTTGTAGTTATCTAAATCATTTTGGTTTCTTATGATACCTTCAGCAACAAAACCAAATATTTCACCCCATTCCATTCCTTCCTGGAAACCGCCTACCCATTTCATGCCACCGGTTTTTGGATCATAAACTAATTCACCACCCTGGCGATTTTTATCATTGCCATTGAAAGGAAGTTTAAGAATGGTGTTTTTGTTCCAGGCTGCATTACTGCTCACCTCCCATTTAAAGTCGCCTTTTTGTAAAATTTTATAGCTTGCATCCAATTCAACACCACGGTTGCGCATGCTACCATTATTTGTTCGTACACTACCAATGCCAGAAGAACTGGGCAAACTTATAAATGCCAATTTATCTTCAGTAATTCTATTGTAATAAGCAATTGAAAAATTCAACCTGTTATTAAAGAAAGCCATTTCGGCACCCACTTCTGTAGTATTGGTACTTTCCCATACTAAGTTTGGATTAGCCAAAGAAGATAATAAAAATCCGATGCTACCATTGTAAGGTGTTTGCGAACCGTAAGCACCTTGCACTTCGTACAATCCAATGGCATTGCTGGTTCCAATACCTATATTACCGTTTTTACCCCAGCTTGCTCTCAATTTTAAATAATTGAACCAACCTTTTACCGGACTCATAAAGTTTTCTTTATGCACTAACCAACCAACCGAAGCCGCCGGAAAAGTACCATACTGATTATCCTTTGATAGCCTTGAAACACCATCTCTTCTTACCGTAAAACTGGCCAAATATTTTCCATCCCAATCGTACATTAAACGGCCAAAACCAGACAATATACGTTCACGACTATGATATGAATCTGTACCACGGGTTTGAGCAATTGCGCTGTTTAATGTGTATTGCAAATCGGCAAAATCATCTGTGGGAGCCTGGCTTCCAGAAGCAAACAATCCCCTGGTATAAACATTATAATACTCCATACCTGCCATTGCATTGATGTTGTGTTTACCAAAGAATGTTTTTTGATAATTTAAAATACCATTATAAGTTTGGCGAATGGTTCTTCCAAACCCTGCAGAAGTTTCCCTGGTTCTATTCCACCCGGTATTGGGATTTGTAAGACTCAATAAACCGGTACGAAAATCTTTATTGAAAGATTCGTTTATTTCTTCGTCGTACATCCAAATAGCACCCACTTTAAAATATAAATCTTTAGTAAGATCTACTTTAAATGATTGACCCAATGTGAACTTATCCGACTGATTGTTTCGAATGTATTTATTAATGTTCACAATTGGGTTACCATCACTGGCATCTCTACCTAAAATAAACTCACCGGCCTCATTGGTACCTCTCATGGTAGGAGGCGCCGAAAGCATTCTTCCCCAATAGTTACCTTCGCCATTTTGAAGCGATTGATCTCTCCAGTTAGCCTTGTTAAATTGCAAACTGCTTTCAGATTTCAACCAGTCCTTAATTTTATAATCGCCATTGAGTGTAAAGGTAAATCTCTTATAAAAAGTTTTTAGTGAAAGGCCACCCTCATCGTAGTAACCAATATTGGCAAAGTAGCCACCTTTATCGTTACCACCATTCATGCCAACATTGTACTCTTGTACATCTGCACGATTATGAAGACCATAATCGCCATAATTAAAATCTTTAAAAATCAAATCAGCATAAGTACCGTTTGGATCGTAGTTTCCTGCTGCATTGGTAGGCACCGCATCTTTCATGGTTCTCCATCCGGGCTGGCCTACCAGGTTACTGTTAGAAGCATTTAAACGCATCACACTCCAAATTGCTCTATTATCGTAATTGCCATCTAAAATGGCACCTGTTACAGGGTGCAGGTATAAATTACCAGTGGCTCTTGGACCTACGCCGGATAAAGCTGTATTGGAAGATACTGTACCAAATGTATTGTTGATAATTGCCTGTACCACCCCCATCCTGCTCCATTTAATATAATCTTCTGCACTTAAAAAATTATATGGAACATTTAAATAACTGGTTCCTTTCTTTACGTTTAAGCTAATTGAAGAAGAACCTGCTTTCCCTCTTTTTGAAGTAATTAATATTACACCATTACTTGCTCTTGCACCATATATAGCAGTTGCCGATGCATCTTTCAAAACTTCAATACTTCCAATATCTTCTGGGTTAATATCGCTCAATGATCCTCTTACTTGTCCGTCCATTAATATTAAAGGACTACCCGAACCATCAAAGTTGGTACCACCTCTTAAAATAATGGATGGTAATGAACCAGGTCGGCCGGTACCTGTAGAAACTCTTAAGCCAGGTATAGTACCAGCTAAAGCCTGTGCTGGGTTTGAACGTAAACCGGTTTCTAAAATTTTGTTATCGAGCTTTGCTACAGATGAAGTAAGTTTTGAACGCTTGGCGGTTCCATAACCCATCACCACTACTTCGTCTATTTTTGCAACCACCGATTTTAATGACAAATCAATGGTAGAAGAAACACCTACGGTTTGTGAATGGGTTTCAAAACCCGAATAGCTAAATAGCAGCACATCCTTTTCAGATGCATCAATACTATACTGTCCTTCGCCATTGGTTTGTGTACCGCCCTTCTTTCCTTTTATGGTAACCGATACTCCGGCTAAAGGATTTCCCTCATCGTTTACTACCGTACCGGAAATTTTTTTTGTCTGCGCCCAGGCACTCGCAGAAATAAGAAAGCAAGCAAATAGCAGCCATACTTTCAAATAAGCAGATTTCATAATAAAATTTTTTGTTTTGGTATTATGTATGACATAACAAAGTATTAAAATTTTACTCATACTTCCAAATATATTTTAACATTTTTTTTAAATCATTGAAAATCAATACTCAAATATTAGAACAAGGTTCTACATTTTTTATTAAATTGCAACTATACTTATTAGGTAATACATATTTATGACCCTTGCACTATTCAAAAAGGAGTTGGATACTATTGATACTCGTTCACTTGTGGATAAGGTAGAAGACCGTCTGGTGAATTTATTGATGGAACGCAAACTTTCGGTGGGTGATGTAATACCCAAGGAAATGGAGTTGGCAGAAACTTTGGGCGTAAGCCGTACCGTAATTAGAGAGGCACTCACCCGATTAAGAATATTGGGTTTAATAGAATCTAAAAAGAAAAAAGGATCGGTAATTACCAGTCCCGATTTATTTGGTATGATGGCCAAAAGCCTCAATCCTCATATACTGGATGAAGATACCCTAAAAGAGATATTTGAAATTAGGCTGGTATTAGAAATTGGTATGGCCGATTTGCTTTTTCACCGAATTACCAAAGAAGATATTCAACAACTCAAAAATATTGTAGCCGACGAACCTCCGGTAACCCAATATCATTTATTTAATGTAGAACATGAAATAGCTTTTCATGGCAAGCTTTACGAAATATCTAATAACCTTACCTTAAAAAAATTCCAAAAAATGCTGTTGCCGGTTTTTGACTATGTGCATCATAGTGGCTTACTAAAAAAGCAATCGCTTTTAAAAACCTTTGTGTCGCATAAGGAGTTGGTAGATATTTTAGAACATGGCGATCCGGAAAAATTTAGAAACGGTATGCGTAGTCATTTGGAAAATCACTTTGCGAGGATTTTTGAATAAGAATTGTTGTATTCCATTTGAAAATGTTTCTCTCTGTAAGCCCTCCACTTAAGGAACATAAAAAATTTATAATCCAGAATGGGGTTAATATTAATTTCCGTTACTGCAAACGAATGTTTAATAAAATTTTTTTATTGAACCCTTTCAGGGTTCTATGTAAAATACTGCATTTTTAACCGAGCGTTTTACGCTCGGCTATTCAAATTTAAGCCCTTCGGGCTATAAGTATAAAAAAGACCTAAACAGTTTTTTGTTGGAGTATTTCAAGTGCCCAGGACTCCTGCCCGACGGACTTCGGTCAGGCGGGGGATTCCCTGCCTGCTTGACGCAGTCAGGCAGGGAACCTTAGCACAACCTTGCGAACACTGCTCTACATTCTCAAAATTTTCAACACAAAAAAGCCCTTCGTAATTTCCGAAGGGCTTGTGCCCAGGACTCCTGCCCGACAGACTTCGGTCAGGCGGGGGATTCNNCTACCAATTTCGCCACCTGGGCTTCCTTTAATAGGATTGCAAATATAAGCTGCTACACCGATACATTAAAATCTCTCAACGCATCGTTTAAACTTGTTTTTAAATCGGTGCTTGGTTTGCGTTGCCCAATAATGAGCGCACATCCTACCCCATATTCACCTGCCGGAAATTTTTTATTGTAAGTACCCGGTATCACCACACTTCTTGCAGGCACCAGCCCTTTCATTTCTACCGGTTCGCTTCCACTTACGTCAATAATTTTGGTGCTTTGAGTGAGCACCACATTGGCGCCTAACACTGCTTCTTTTTCTACCCTCACTCCTTCTACCACTATACAACGGCTGCCTACAAAAACACCATCTTCAATAATAACAGGGCTTGCCTGCAAGGGTTCCAATACGCCGCCAATTCCTACTCCACCACTCAGGTGAACGCCTTTGCCAATTTGTGCGCAACTGCCTACAGTAGCCCAGGTATCTACCATAGTGCCTTCATCTACATAGGCACCAATATTTACATAGCTGGGCATTAGCACCACATTCTTTGCTAAATAAGCACCATAGCGGGCTACCGCATGTGGCACTGCTCGCACACCCAATTCTTTGTAATTGCTTTTTAGTTTCATTTTATCGTAAAACTCAAAAGGCGGCAGCGTATGCGTTTTCATTTGCTGAATACCAAAGTACAGCAAGATGGCTTGCTTTACCCATTCGTTTACCTGCCATCCATTGCCTGTGGGCTCAGCAGTGCGAAGCCTTCCTTTATCTACTTCTTCTATAACATCTTTTACTGCCTGTACATATTTTTCGTCTTTTAATAATGCTCTATCGCTGTAAGCAGCCACAATTAATTCCTGTAAGTTCATATAGTTGTATTGTTTAAAATTTATTTTTAAATGTATTTATCAATGCCCACTGCAGCCCTGGTAATTTTTTCTTTTTTTACTTTTTCCCGAATGGCTTTGTTGTGGTCAATATCTTTTTGGTTTTTGTACGATCGGCTATGATCGAGGTGCAGGCATACTGCAGAGTAACGAATTTGTTTTGGTTTAATACCGTTGTTCATCAATCGTTCGCCCAACTCTCTGTCCAATGCACCATATTTCATTTCCTCGTTATAACCATTTACTGCAATAATATCTTTTTTCCATCCGCTGGCATTGTGCCCATTCCACGATGCATTGGTAGGTGTAACGGTATTCATCACACTGGCAAATCCTTTATTGAAAAACAGTTTGGTATTTTTAAATGATGATGGCAGTCCTTGCTGCTTTAGCCATTTCAATTCAAAGCATCGACCATTGGCAATATCTTCCTGCGTTATTAGTTTTGAAATATTCATGGGCAGTTTAAAATATCCACCCGATAAAAAATAACCGCTCTTTTTTTCTTCATCATGTACTTTCAAAAAATCTTTGTGGGGAATACAATCGCCATCGGTAAAAACCAGGTAATCGGTTTGAGCAGCCACTATGGCTTTATTTAAAATTTCGCATTTTCTAAACCCTGCATCTTCATGCCATACATGCCTAATGGGTACAGGCGATTGACTTTGCAACTGGGTTATTAAGCTCTTTGTTTCCTCTCCGGAGCCATCATCTGCAATAATAATTTCAAAATCGGTAAAACTTTGATGCCAATATCCCCAAACTGTTTTTTGCAACCAGTCGGGCGAATTGTAGGTAGTAAATATTACAGATAATTTCATTTTACCTTTTTTGCAAAAGTAGGTTGCTTTACTATAAAAAGAATTACAAGTAGGGTTTTAATATTAGTTTTACAAACTAATGCCAAAACATGAGCAATAAAAAAGAAGCATTTAATATTTGTATCACCCGCAATCAACCATTTGCTTACTCCGAAACTTTTATTAGAAACCAAATAAAAAAACTATCGGAAAAGGCCAATGTGTTTTCCTTGCACAGTGGCAGACTTCCCGAAAAAGAAGAAGATGGCAACAACATTTATCCAAAACACAAATGGATTATACATAAAATTTTAAGAGGCATCACACAAAACCGAAATACATTTATTAGCAACAAAGTTTTAGCCCACTATCTTACTCAGAATAAAATTGATATTGTGTTGTCCAACTTTGGAATGAGTGCTGCACACATGTCTGTTATTTGCAACAAGGTAAATATTCCGTTGGTTCCTCATTTTCATGGCTTTGATGCTACCAAGCAAAAAGTGATTGAAAATTACAGAGCGCTTTACAAGCAAATGTTTCAAAGCTCACCGGCAATAGTAGCTGTTTCGGAAGTAATGAAAAAGAAACTTATAAGGCTGGGCGCTCCCGAAGAAAAAGTGAAAGTAATACCCTATGGAATTAACCTTACCAATTTTGCTCCGGCAATCGCAAACAAATCAACCGAGCAATTTATTTTTATTGCCGTTGGCAGGTTCACCGCAAAAAAAGCGCCCCTACTTACTATTAAAGCCTTTGAAAAAGTTTGTGATAAGTTGGCCCATGTATCCTTAATAATGATTGGTGGAAAAGAAGGGCTTTTTGCAGCATGTGAGCAATATGTACAAGCACAGAAATTAGAAAGCAAAATAAACTTTACCGGTACAATGTCCAGTGAAAAAATTGCTGAATACATGCAACAGGCACATGCATTTGTTCAACATTCCATTACGGCTGCCAATGGCGATATGGAAGGAACGCCTTTAAGTATTTTAGAAGCAGCAGCAAGCGGCCTTCCGGTAATATCAACCCTGCACGGCGGCATTATGGAAGCTGTATTGCACAACAAAACCGGGTTGCTCTGTGAGGAAAAAGATGTGGATGCAATGGCAGAAAATATGTTGACATTGACACAAAATCCAACAATGGCACAGCAAATGGGATTAGCCGGCAGAAAGCATATTGAAGAACATTATGATTTGGATAAACAATCGCAAAAGCTTTTTGAACTATTGAAATCTTCAATTACTGATTTTCATTCAAATGTTTAACATGCATTAATCATATATCTTTATCGCATTAGAAAAAATACAAACAACATTTCATGCTCATTGAGGATGACATACAAAACTGCCTAACCGTTTTACAAAAAGGAGGCATCATTCTTTACCCTACCGATACGGTTTGGGGTATTGGCTGCGATGCAACCAACGAAAATGCGGTTGATAAAATATTCAAACTAAAGAAAAGGCAGGAAACAAAAAGTATGATTATTTTGCTGGCCGAAGAAAAAGATATTTTAAACTATACCACTCATCCGGAGGCCGTAACTTTTGATTATATAAAAGGGATTAACAAACCCACTACCATTATTTACGAAGGAGCAAAAAATTTAGCTAAAAATTTAGTGGGTGCCGATGGAAGCATTGCTATACGATTGGTGAATGATTCATTTTGCAAAAAGCTTATTGAAGCATTAGGAAAACCTATTGTATCTACTTCCAGTAATATATCGGGCTACCCTGCCCCGGCCTTCTACCAGGATATTGATATTACCATAAAAAACGGTGTTGACTATATTGTTCAACACCGTAGAAACGATTTAACCCCGGCAGCGCCAAGTTCTATTATTAAATTAGAAAAAGGCGGCCATATTAAAGTGATAAGACCTTAGTGAATGCGCTACTAAAGTGCAAGTCCTACACCTACCTGTATTTTTTGGTTCTTCCATTTTTCCTGGTTATCCAGGTCGTTTATGTTATTTAAACCAACCGTATAACGGCCATAAATTCGAAGCTTAGAAATATTAAATTGTAAACCACCCAGCATACTAAAGTCGCCGGTTTTAAATGCATTGTGGCCATTTTCTACCAGGGTATTATCGGGATCCATCAAAATACTAAACTGAGGCCCTGCTTGCAAAGTGATAAAATTGTTTGCTTTGAAATTAAGTAACAAAGGAATGTTTAAATATTTCAGCTTTACTTTAGACAAACTGTCAAACTGATAAATATCGCTAAAGCTGCTGCTTGTATCAATATTGGTTTGGCTAAAATAAACTTCGGGCTGAACAGCAAATTTTTTACCAAGCCCAATTTCGGCAAAGCCACCTAAGTGATAACCGAAACTAAATTTATCTTTAAAAGATTGTCCGTCTAATTTATGAATATCTGCACCGGCTTTTACACCTACTTTAAATTGAGCAAATAATGTAACGGAACTGAAAAGGCAAATAACAGCCAAGGTTAGGAATTTAATTTTCATTGTAATAGAGTTTTAAATTTTAAACCAAGATATATGCCAACTCAATTCAAAATACATAATAGTAAGTGAGTTAACATTTATTTTTGAATAATGCCAACTTGTAATAATGTTTAAAACTAAAATTTGTAAGCAATGATATTTTGTACTTTTTTAAAATTCAATCTTTAAAAAATTCAAATTTAAACTCATCTAACTAATAAAAACCCTTACCTTTGCGCCTCCCGAAACAAATCGGGCTTAATTTCTGAGAATTACATGATATGCTCAGATGCTGTTGACAGCAGGATGTAAGACCTCCAACTATTTCCTCCACATTGAGTTACAACGGCCGTTAGCATTACATGTGCCCAGCAATTTTTGTTTGACCACACATGTTATTTGCACAGGCAATTAGCAGGTCGTTATTTTAAAATATTTATACAATGAATGCATTTGAAGCATTGGGATTGAATGAAAAGATTGTTCAGTCTATTTCCGATTTAGGTTTCAGCGAACCTACACCTATTCAACAACAAGCTATTCCGGTACTATTATCGGGTACCATGGATTTTGTTGGCCTTGCACAAACAGGTACGGGCAAAACCGCTGCTTTTGGCTTACCTCTTTTACAATTAATGAATGCTGCCGATAAATTTCCGCAGGCATTAATTGTATGCCCTACAAGAGAACTTTGTTTGCAAATAACCAACGACCTGGTAGCATTTAGCAAACACAGCAAAGGTATTTATGCCGAAGCCGTGTATGGCGGTGCGTCTATCACCATGCAAATACGCAACCTAAAAAAGGGCGTTCAAATTGTGATAGCTACACCGGGCCGCTTAATTGACCTAATAGAAAGAAAAGCCATTGACCTGCAAAAAGTAAAATATGTAGTGTTAGATGAAGCAGATGAAATGCTCAACATGGGTTTTAGAGACGATATTGATTTTGTATTGAAAAATACCATCAACCGGGAGAGTATTTGGTTGTTTAGTGCAACCATGCCGCCCGAAGTAAGGGCCATCTCCAAAAACTTTATGGAGAATCCTAAAGAAATTACCGTTGGTAAAAAGAACAGCGGCAATGCCAATATCGATCATCAATATTTTGTAACAAGTGCTCAATATCGTTATGAAGTTTTAAAACGCCTCATTGATTTTAACCCGGGCATGTATGGCATTATCTTTACAAGAACCAAGGCCGATGCACAGGATATTTCTGAAAGGTTATCAAAATCGGGTTACGAAATTGAAGCCTTGCATGGCGATTTAACGCAGCAACAAAGAGACAGAGTAATGGGCCGCTTTAGAAGCAAAGCATTGCAATTACTGATTGCTACCGATGTGGCCGCAAGAGGTATTGATGTAGATGGCATTACCCATGTAATCAACTACGAACTACCCGACGACATGGAGGTTTACACACACCGTAGTGGTCGTACAGCCCGTGCAGGCCGAAGCGGTATTTGTATTTCTATTTGCCATAGCAGAGAAACTTACAAAATAAAGCAGTTGGAAAGAATGATTAATTCGCAGTTTCACAAACTCGATATTCCCAGTGGCAAAGAAGTTTGCCGCAGGCAGTTCTTCCACTTTATGGATAAATTAATAAGCACCGATATTTCGCATGGCGATTATGAAACTTACCTACCCGATTTAATTCAAAAGTTTGAAAGCGTTAGCAAAGAAGAAATTTTGCAAAGGGTGGCAGCCCTGGAATTTGACCATTTTTTAAAATATTACCAAAACGCAGAAGACCTCAATATGCGTGAAAACAACAGGGGCAACCGATTTGACCAAAACGATCATAGAAGCAATGGAAGCCGCCGGGAACGCAGCTTTGGCAGAGACAATGGTTATACCAGGCTGTTTGTAAACCTGGGTACTAAAGATGGTTTTTACAAAGCAAGTTTCTTACAGTTTATCTTAGACGAAAGCAACCTTAAAAAAGAAGTGCTGGGCAAGATTGATATGCGTGAAATGAACAGTTGGGTAGAAATAGATAAAAACAATGCCGGCCGAATGATAAAAGCAATGGATGGCAAACGCTACAACAACCGTACTGTACGTATGAACGAAGCAGATGGCGGGTTTAGGCGCCCAAATGATGAAGGAGGAAGAAACAGAAGCGGTGGCGACCGGAAAGGATATCAACAACAAAGAGAAAAAAAACAATTCTAATGTAAAAAAATCCCCTGCATTTCCAGGGGATTTTCTTTTAAATATCTTTCAGCTAATCTAAGATTTTTACTTCAGTTCTTCGGTTTATGGCCCTGCCTTCTTCGGTTTTATTACTTTCAATGGGCATGGTTAAACCATAGCCTTTTGCCTGCAACCTTTCCGGATTAATACCCTTAGAAATTAAATACTGCATAACAGTAACAGCACGTTCGGTAGATAGTTTTAAATTATTAGCAGGAGTGCCCACATTATCGGTATGCCCGCCTATTTCAATTCGCTCATCGGCCTTCCTGTTTAAATAGGCAACCAATTCATCTAATACCGGAAACGACTCATCATCTAAATCGGCCTTCCCCGTTTCGTAGTTTACATTTTCCAAAATAAATGTTTTGGATGGCTGAAACTGAATATCAACTTTAAATGGATTTTTATAATAAGCGTTTCCCTGTGGTGCAGGAATATCTAATACATTATAACTGGTGGAATCTTTAAACCCTAAAATAAAAATATCATACTTATCGCCTGCCGGAAGCCTGGTAGAAAATTTTCCATCAACACCAGAAATTCCCTGGTAATCTCTTCCGTTGGCCTGGCTTCTAAAAACAATTATTTCATGCGAAAGCTGATTGTTTTTAAAATCCATTACCGATACATCAATGGGTGCATCTTTGGGAATAGTTGCGTTTTGAACTTCTGAATTTGTTTGTGCATTTACTGCTATAATAATAACGCTGCAACACACAAAGAGTAAAAAGATCTTTTTCATATTGTATAATTAAAGTGGTAAGACAAAGCTAAAGATAGGCAGAACTATTAACTTTTCAATGCCGCCATTATTGTATGTATTTATGAATTTATCTATAATTTTTGTTGTAGTTGCAGAACCTTTTCGTTTTTCCAACTTAAAAAATCGCCTAGTTGAATGTGCAGACGTGCCTGCTTTACTAACCAAAGATAAAATGCAAGATTATGAACACTTGCAATAGTAAGCCCAAGATACTCTTTGCTTTTTAATAAATGACGCAAATAAGATTTGCTATAGTATTGACTCATTTCACAATCAATAGCATCGTCAATGGGCGAAAAATCTTTCTCCCATTTTTTATTATCAATATTTATGATACCCTTACTTGTAAACAACATAGCATTGCGTCCGTTACGAGTGGGCATTACACAATCAAACATATCAATACCCATAGCTATGCATTCCAAAATATTCCAGGGTGTACCCACACCCATTAAATACCGGGGTTTTTCTTTTGGCAAATTATCGCAACACAAATTGCATATTTCATACATTTTTTCAATGGGCTCTCCCACACTCAAGCCTCCAATGGCATTGCCGGTTGCATTTTTGCTACTGATAAATTCACAACTGGCAATTCGTAAATCGGTATGTACACCACCCTGTACAATTGGAAAAAGGTTTTGGGTGTAACCGTACTTGTCGGGTGTGTTGTTAAATTGAGTAACACATCTGTTGAGCCAGCGATGCGTTAATTCCATGGAGGTTTTAGCATAGTTGTATTCGCTGCCACCGGGCGGACATTCATCAAAAGCCATAATAATATCACCACCAATAATTCGCTGAATATCCATCACTTTTTCGGGACTAAATAAATGCTTACTGCCATCAATATGCGAACGAAATAAGGCACCCTCTTCAGTAAGTTTTCTTTGCTTCGCCAATGAAAAAACCTGGAACCCTCCACTATCGGTTAATATTGGATTTTTCCATCCATTAAATTGATGTAATCCTCCGGCGGCTTCCAGCGTTTCTAAACCCGGTCTTAAATAAAGATGATAAGTATTACCTAATATAATTTGTGCCTGTACATCGTTCATCAACTGTTGCTGCGTTACTGCTTTCACACTCCCCACGGTACCTACCGGCATAAAAATGGGCGTTTGTATTACACCATGGTCGGTAGTAATTTCTCCTGCTCTTGCCTTGCTTTTTGCATCCGTATTTTCCAGTTTAAAACTAAGTGTTGCCATCTTTTAAAATAAGTGGGCAAAGATAAATGTAAAATTGCGGTTGATGGTTCTTCAAATTTGCACTTATTAAGTTTGTAGCCAATGGCATTAAATAGAAGATGCTTAATTTCACATCTTTAAATTATGAAACAAATTAGTGGCGCCGAAAGAAGAAGGCTTGTAGAAAACAGAACCCACGACAACCCTTTGGAAAAATGGGGTTGTTATTTAAGTGAGCGGCAATGGGGTACTGTAAGAGAAGATTATAGCGAATACGGTGATGCCTGGAATTATTTTCCATTTGACCATGCAAAAAGTCGTGCATATATATGGGGCGAAGATGGTATAGCCGGCTACTGTGATTTTTTTCAAAACATTTGTTTTGCCCCGGCTATGTGGAACGGAAAAGATCCAATAATTAAAGAAAGATTATTTGGCCTTGCCAACGGGCAGGGTAATCATGGTGAGGATGTGAAGGAACTGTATTATTACCTCGATAATACGCCCACACATTATTATATGAAATATCTTTACAAGTATCCTCAACAAGAATTTCCTTACAAAGATTTATTGGCAAAAAACAAAACAAGAACTTTAAAAGAACCCGAGTACGAAATACTCGATACAGGAGTATTTGACGATAATGAATACTTTGATGTGTTTATTGAATATGCTAAACTCAATGCTGAAGATGTGTATATATGCATTGAAGTAGTGAACAGGGCTACAGTAGATGCTCCTTTTGTTCTATTGCCTACTATATGGATTTACAATCGTTGGCAAAATGGCACTTTTAAAGAGCGCCCACAAATGCAGCTTGCAAAAGAGGGAATGCTCAACATAGCACATGAACGCATGGGAAATTACTATTTTTATTTTCCGGTAACCAAAGAACAATATTTTGCCGAAAACGAAACCAACACCGAGCTATTACTAAACATTCCCAACAAACATGCTTTTCCAAAAGATGCTATTAACGATGTGATAGTATCAGGCAAAAACAAAGCAAAATTAAAAGCTAACAAAAAGGGAACAAAATTTTCTCCGGTGTATAGGATGATGCTGAAAGCCGGCGAATCAAAAAAAATATATTTTCGACTATCCAGTACACAGGTAGAAAATGCTTTTACTCCCGGATTTGAAGAAATTTTTTCGGTTAGAAAAAAAGAAGCCGATGAATTTTATGCTTCTCTAATACAGGCACCCGAAGCAGATATTGCCAATATTGAAAGGCAGGCCTATGCAGGATTATTGTGGACCAAACAATACTATCATTATGACGTAGAATGGTGGCTCAAAACCACCGATGGCATTACAGCTTCCACCGCAAGAAGAAAAGCCGGGCGAAACAGCAGTTGGCAATACTTAAAAAACCAGGACATCATTTCAATGCCCGATAAATGGGAATATCCCTGGTATGCCGCCTGGGATCTTGCATTCCATACCATTTCGCTGGCATTGGTTGATACTACTTTTGCCAAACACCAGTTGATTTTATTAATGCGGGAGTGGTATATGAACCAGGATGGACAACTACCGGCTTATGAATGGGATTTTTGTTCTGTTAACCCACCGGTACATGCTTTTGCAGCAATGGAAGTATATCGTATTGATAAAAGAATGCATGGTAAGGCAGACATTAATTTTTTGAAAAGAATTTTTCAAAAACTCATTATCAATTTTACCTGGTGGGTAAACCGTAAAGATGCAAACGGTAACAGTATTTTTGAAGGTGGTTTTTTGGGCATGGATAATATTGGTTTATTCAATAGAAACGAGCCCTTAGCCACCGGGCTACGACTGGAACAAACCGATGGCACAAGCTGGATGGGAATTTATGCATTAAACATGATGGAAATTGCTTTTGAAATTGCCCAACATGATGCATCCTTTGAAGATTCGGTAACTAAATTTTATGAACACTTTGTAATAATTGCCGAAGCACTCAATGAACTGGACTTGTGGGATGATGAAGACGGTTTCTTTTACGATGTACTGAATGTAAATAACGAAGAAAAAATTCCATTAAAAGTTAGAAGCATCGTTGGGTTAATTCCGCTATGCGCCGTTTCGCTTTTTGAAAACAGTGCCATTGACAATATGCACGACTTTAATAAACGTATGACCTGGTTTGAAAATTATAGAATCAGGAACAAAAAATACCTGCCCAATGAAGAAAGTAACGACAATAAAACCTTGCTGCTTAGTTTAGTTAATAAAGAACGTTTACAAATAATTATTCAACGATTTTTAGATGCCGAAGAATTTTTATCGGAATTTGGCATTCGTTCGGTAAGCAGGTATTATAAAGAAAACCCCTACTCCATTTCCATTCATGGTGAAGATTATACTATTGAATACGACCCGGCAGACAGTACCAGCAATATGTTTGGCGGCAATAGCAATTGGCGTGGCCCTATATGGATGCCCATTAATTATATGTTTATAAAATCGCTGCACAGGTATGGCGAATTTTATGGCGATTCGTTGTTGGTTGAGTTTCCTTCCCGTTCGGGAAATAAAATAAACCTTCGCCATTTGGCCAGGGAGCTAACTATAAGACTACTGAATATTTTTATGCGAAATGCAGAAGGCAATCGCCCGGTATATGCCAACTATAATTGGTTTTATCAAAAAGAAGAAAACCGCTCATTGGTTCAGTTTTTTGAATTTTTTGATGGTGATACCGGCCGAGGATTGGGAGCATCTCATCAAACCGGGTGGACAGCTCTTTTATTAAACCTCATTGCCGATTTTAAAGATACTATTGATAGCTAACAAAGTTTTATCAACATATTATTGTATGACTTAAAATATTTGTGGCTCCACCGTATTTTTGCAGCTATGGATTTCCCTAAACTAATGCTTGAGCAATGGCCTTTGCTGTTGTTTATTTTATTGTGTGTGGTACTGGCAATACAGCTTTTTTATTACTTATTCTTCTTTACCCGTTTGGCATTTTACAAATCTTCTAATGTGAACAATACCCAAACACATGCTGTAAGTGTGGTAGTGTGTGCCCGTGACGAAGCCGCCAACCTTGCAAAAAATTTGCCCGGTATTTTAGTGCAAGATTATCCTACAACACATGAGGTAGTGGTTGTAAACGATAATTCTTACGACGATAGCAGGTATGTGCTGGAAGAATTAAAAAAAGAATTTAAGCAAATGAATGTGGTGGAACTTACCCAGGAAGCTAAAATGATTCCGGGTAAAAAATTTCCCCTGAGTATTGGTATAAAATCGGCAAAGCATGAGCTGCTTTTGCTTACCGATGCCGACTGTGTGCCTGGCAGCGAAAACTGGATAAGCAGTATGCAAAATGCTTATAATAACAATACTGAAATTGTACTGGGCTATGGGCCTTTTCACAAGAAGAATGGTTTACTCAATAAATTAATACGCTGGGAAACCTTTCATACTGCTTTGCAATATATGAGTTATGCACTGGCGGGTATTCCATACATGGGCGTAGGCAGAAACCTATCTTACAAAAAAGCTGTTTTTATAAGGCAAAAAGGATTTTCTGCCCACAATAATATACCCGGTGGCGACGATGATTTGTTTATTAATGCAGCAGGCAATAAGCATAACACCCGAATAAATATTGATAAAGATAGTTTCACGCTTAGCGAACCTCCTACTAACTGGCAGCAATGGCGCAAACAAAAGCAAAGACATTATACCACTTCAAAACATTATAAAGGCCTCCACAAATTTTTATTGGCATTGTATGCAATAGCGCATTTTTTATTTTATCCATTATTGATAGCAACTGCCATTTTCTTTAGTTGGAAAATAGCACTCATCATTTTAGTAAGCCGTTGGATATTGCAGGGAATTTTATATTACCAAACAATGCAAAAGCTTAACGAGAAGGATTTGTTTCCATTGTTTATCTTTTTTGATATTTGGATGAGTGTGTATTATTTAATTTTTACCCCGGCATTGTTTAGAAAACCAAAACCAACCTGGAAGTAAAACCCAGGCCGGTACTAATGGTAAGGCTATTGGGTCGGCACCGAAGGTCATACTCAATTATATTTTTACTTATACTCAATTAAATTAATCCCCCTCTGCTTTAAAATAAACTTAATTTCATTTTATGGAATTGATTCAAAAATATTTTTCCGACTTTACGCCCCAACAATTGAAGCAGTTAGCCGCTTTAAAAGAATTGTATAAAGAGTGGAATGAAAAAATAAATGTTATCAGCCGCAAAGACATCGACAATTTTTACCTGCACCATGTTCTACATTCCCTTACCATTGCTACTCAGTTTAACTTTAAAAAAGGAATGCAGATAATGGACCTCGGTTGCGGAGGTGGTTTCCCTGGTGTGCCATTGGCTATTTTTTTCCCCGACAGTAACTTTCACATGGTGGATAGTATCAATAAAAAATTAAC